>NZ_JBIEKD010000020.1:0-67003 GCF_043496955.1 Thalassobacillus sp. B23F22_16
CCCTTTGTTTTCCTTAATATTGAAGAAAAGGAATAACTTGTTTAACAAATGGAGTATAAAAAATTTTTAAAAGTGTTAAAACGATCTTTAACCCTTGGTGTATCAACATTTCCGGAGGGAGTCTCGCAGTTTCCCAACCACCCCATCCAAAAGATGGAAAAGAACCCCTGTTATAGATGAAGATGTCTTCCACTAAACTGTATATTGCAAGCTACAATCATGCTTTTAAAAGTAGCTCTCCCTTTGGTTGAAGGACTGTATATCGATGTTTCCGTTTCTCTTATACACGTAAGGAGATCCGGGAAATTGCGAGACTCCGATGGGAGGATAGTACATGGTGAGATCCCGCAGGGCTTTAGCCCGAGGAAGCTCACTGTACGCCCATGGAAAGCGAGTAATTTCCCGGACCTCCCTACCGTTACTACCGTAACGGAAACAACATATCTTGAAACTGAGTCTTCAGCAATTGGGAGCTTTAACAGAGCCTAAATGAAAAATGAGGCTGCTCACGATTAAATACGGAACAGCCTCATCTTATTAAGATAGCAAGTGATCCATATAACTTTGGTCTTGCTTGTCCCTTACTTTCCAGGCTTTTTTATTATGAACACTAACGGCACCATAAATGAGCAGGCCCTCGCCATTTCCTGTCGACAAAACAGAATACGAGCGTTTTTGAGGATGAAAGCTCTGGAGCTCTGTACCATGAAGGTAATGGCAAATGTTTTCCCATAATAACTCACCTTGCCGGGCAGCATTCGCTTCACTTTCCGAACGTTTGACCTCTTTCCCCATTACCGTGCTGTCTCCCACGGCAAATAAGTATGGGTGTTCTTTCACTTGAAGCGTAGCAATTGTTTCTGCAAAACCATTGTCATCAATGGGAAGATTAGATGCCTGGAAAAGTTTACTTGGAACAGTGTGGCCCTGCCAAAATAAATCAGTGAATCTTACCTTATTTTTCTTGTTGGTCCTGATATAATCCTCCTGGATCTCCTGGATCCTTTCGTTCTCCCATACCTGCACGCCCCGGCTGTTCAAAATACGAACCACCTTCTGATAGGTCCAGTTGGATTCAGCTGGGAGTAAACGCGATTCCCCCAATAAGCGTACGTGCCCTTTTTTAGAGTTATGCTGTTTATACGATTGAATTGCCAGCGCTAATTCTACTTCTATAGGGCCATCCCCAACAATCAATGGATAATAGCTGTCTCTTAAGCTTTCAATTGTGTCCAGCATACCTGCTTTTTCATTTCGTTTCTCTTTTGTGCCGGAGGAGCTGTTATCAACGCCCATATCCAGACTGAGTATATCAAAGGGATACACAGCTCCATCTTTACATACCAGCTTTCGCTGGCTGGTATTAATGTAGGCAGCCTCCCGCTGTATGAAAGGAACTCCTGCTTTAGCACACAGTGTTCTCAAGTTAATCAGAACCTGGTCTCTTGTATAAATACCCTCAGCAAAACCAGGGAGCATCGGCGAATAAACCTGCTGGGAGGAGCGAGAAATCAAGAGAACTTCAACGTGATCGTCATGTTCATCCACAAGTGATCGGATGAGGTGCAAATGAGCATGACCGCCCCCGACTAAAATAACTTTGGTTGCCACTAGAAATCTCCCTCCTCTTTTATAAACATTTTATTCTATGTAGAAAAAGGACCGTCTCAACACACCGGAGTGAGACCGCCCTTGCATTATCTTTTACAAATTAGCATGTAGAAATTCCTGTACTTCTTCAGGTGTTTTTGCATCAGCACTATGTAAATGTGCCTGTTTTTCCCCATTTTGAAATAAAAGAATGCTGGGAATTCCCATAACTTCATAGCGGTTTCCAATCTCAGGTAGTTCATCACGATTGATCACATACCACTGGTATTGATCATATTCCTCTACAATGTCTCCGATAAACATATCCATCCGCTTACAATCCGGACACCAGTCTGCTTCAAATTTAATAATCACAGGTTCCTCGCTATCAATGATTTGATGGAAGACTTCTGTTGTTTGAATGGTTTCCATGCTGTCGCCTCCTCTATGAATCTTCTTATTGTGTATATTCTATCCGGCCTAAGAGATATGCAGCCAGCAAGCCTCCAATAAATGCTATGATGCTCGTTGCTATCAATCCCCCACTCTCCGGTATTCCTGGAAAAATAACTACGACCGATCCCACTACCAGTCCTATTATGACGGCAAACGTTCCTGCCGTATAGTTTTCCAGAAAAAACTTAACTATTTTACTCATGGCTACTACTCCAATCACAATCCCCAGTCCAACTACAGCTATGATATCCAGGCGAAAATCTGAGATCCCACTAATAACAGTCGTATAAACGCCGATGATCAATAGCAGGAAAGAACCGCTGATTCCGGGAAGCACCATAGCACTGCTGGCAATCCAGCCTGAGAAAAACAATAAGATGTAGTTTTCCATCGTTAAATTCTGCATTGCTTCTGTTTCTCCTGCCTGGAAAAAAACCATAGAGGCGACAATTACTGCTCCTATTAATAACAATAGGTAGTGTTTTAATTGGAATGTATGTTTCATGTCAGCCTTATGGTATAAATAAGGCAATACACCAATGATTAATCCAAGAAAGAAAAATTGTGTCGGCTCCGGGTAATGTTCAAACAACCATTCTATCACTCGACTTA
This sequence comes from Thalassobacillus sp. B23F22_16, assembly GCF_043496955.1. Classification (NCBI taxonomy): domain Bacteria; kingdom Bacillati; phylum Bacillota; class Bacilli; order Caryophanales; family Bacillaceae; genus Thalassobacillus; species Thalassobacillus sp. B23F22_16. The sequence goes on from NZ_JBIEKD010000020.1 coordinate 2,659, forward strand.
GCAGTAGGAATGCTGTGCCGACCCCTAGCAGCAAAGGAATCAAGAAACCGAGATGTTCTTTCCATCGTTTGCTGAAAATCCCATTAATCGCTTCTATCCAACGATCATATATACCTAAGACTACCGCAATTGTTCCGCCACTTACCCCAGGAACCACATCACTTGCTCCCATAAGCATGCCACGGTAGATATTCTTCCATTCAAAGTTCTTCATGGCTTTCCCCTCTTCTCTGCCCAAAAACTACAATCATGCTTTCTATTCTACCAAAAAATTGCAATCGCAGCGTACATTTTTCTTTCTACGATAATATTCGGATAGAATCGTAAATATCTGTACGCTTCCCTTTGAAGAAACGCCCTTGTTCAAGGGCGTTCCGACTCCATATATTGATTGCAGGCTGCCGCCAGTTTGTCCATTAACTGGTTATAGTATTTATAATCAAGCTCCGCCATTCCTTCTTCATCAATGGCAGATCTCATATATTCACTGAAGTGCCAGACATCTCTCTTTACAGGCTCTTTATTGACGACAGCTATTCTATATAATGCATCAAGAACAGCATTCATGACGGAAATATCATGCTTGCCATAAATCCTTATCTGGTAAAAGCTTGCATAGAGATAATCCCGGAAATGGTTCGGCTCCATAATCAGCCTCAGGTGCTCATCATCATCCGCATAATAGCGGATATCATCATATTTATCTCCTAATTCAGCTAAAATCGACCCTATCCGGTTGATACAATTGACGGCTGTATGAGGATCATTGATCCCAGGTGATATTGCTTTGACTGCTATTTCGACTAACTTTTGTATTGAAAATTCAATATCCTGTAAATCTGTCCGTTCATTTCCGATCAGCAAAAATTCCTGACACTCATTTTCATCACATTCTATATCATCTTCCTGAGTCCAGTAAGTGAACATCGGCATCCCTTTTTGTACATAATCCCCGATATAAAAATGTGCTTCTAACAATAGGTTATTTCGCTTGGCCCAGTTTACCAGTTCTTTCACTTGTATGTGCTGAATATAACCTGACTTCGTCGCGAACATATAGCTGGGTTTAGCTTTTTTCATATGTTCCATTTCTGCCTCATCCCAGTTACCGGCGTCCAGATGGCTTTTCTTAGTGAAAGTTTTATCAATAATCGTTGAGGTGCTTTTTCTGATCTCCCCTATCAAGTTATTTACTTGCACAAACCTGGCAGAGTGATGGATAAACAGAATGAAAAAAGCTAAAACAACGATAGAAACTACGACTGTAAAAAACGGGCTTGCCAATGCCTGTTTTTTATCTTCTGTCAGTAAGATCAAGTTGAGCAGTGTAAAGAAAAATCCGAATGAATAGACACCTAACACATGCTGGGTCACTCTGCTCTTCATGAAATTTTGTAACGTCCGTGGAGAAAATTGCGTCGTGTAAGTAGTCAATACAACCATAATTGTCGAAAAACTGATGGTGGTCATCGTAAGGATGGCAGTTATTAAGGCACTATACAACGACTTGGCAATATCCTGGTTGGTAAGAAATATATTCGGTATCGTTTTAGAAATTAAAGGCAGTAGCGCATTGTCCGCCCATGTAACTAACGCGACAGCCACTAATGAAACCAGGCCATATATTGTTGGAAGAAACCAGAAGCTGTCCCGGAGATTCACCTGTGCTCTTTTGGAATGGGTAGTTGTATTCACATGTTTTCAGCTCGATTCTTTGAGTTAGATTACAAGCTTACCATAACCTTTACGAACTCAAAGTAAACTGGAGAAAAATAACAGCCATCAACGAAGCAGCTTTTCCAGCCAATGATGGTCCGGCTGGCATTGGATCAGTCCCTGTTTCAACCATTCCTTCTGTCTCTCATTCAACCTTGGGAACACAGCTTCGAAATCTTGCTCATCCTTCTCCTTCGTGTGCTTCGCTTTATATAGCAGCACGATTTCCGGATTCAAATAAGGAAATCCCTGCTCGGAATGCAGGTGCATATGAGAAATTGGGAAGGTGATGTCAGGGTCCCGACGATAGGTCCACTGGTCATCATTTCTTTCATTCAATAATATTTCCAACTCTTGGACATCTCTTTTCGCATGTATCTCATGGATAGGAAGCTCCAGCCGCTCCATTTGGTTCCACTCTCTCATTTGCTCATTCTCAACAATTTGCACTTCCCATCCTGTCATTGCTTCTTGCAGCAGGGATTGATCGTCACGAAAAACAGCTACTTCGATATCCTCGTGCTGCCGTGTTTCTTCTCCGATATGTAAATCAATCGCCCACCCTCCAGCAATAAACCACTTCCCTTCGAAGGCTGCCATCCATTTCGTTACTTCCTGACATTTCTCAAACATGCTTATCCCTCCCCTTTATTTTTTACCCTTTATCAAAATAAAAAACCTTGGATTTTTTAATAGCGAACCTAAAAATAAAACAAAGAAAGAAGCCGCTGTGCTTCTTCCCTTGCTGTAGTGAGCGAAAAATCATTCATTGCAACAAAAAGTCATTCCTGCGAATTTTCTTCTTCCGCGATATTTTCCTGTTCGTGCACATATTGATCATATTGGATGTTACGCTGGAAGTCCACTTTTTCGTCCCCCGTATATCCCTCTATTCCTGTGGAGGCAAAGTTCTCATAAGTCTCGACGTAACCAGATCCATCTTCATTGTCTATTAATGAGGAGCCTTCATAGGTCATACTCGTCTCATTAAATGAAGCTACCTGCTCATAAGCATTCTGCTCGTTGTATTCCGTCTCCTCACTCCCTGTATAATATTCTTCCTCCATGTTCTCCAGGACATCTTCTTCTGCAGGACGGTCGTCTGATGCGCTTTGATTCGGTGAAGCTTCCACTACCGTACGTGCTGTCGGAAGTGCTTTCAGCCTCTCCATCGGGATTTCTTTCCCCGTCTCTTCACATATACCATACGTACCCTCGTTCATCTGCTTTAAGGAATACTCAATATCAGCGAGTTCTTCTTTCATATGCGCACTTAGTGCAATATCTTTTTCCCGTTCATAAAGCTCAGTCCCAGAATCCGCCGGATGGTTATCATATTGGGAAAGCTCGCCTGAAGATGTGTCGCTTGCAAAACCGCGATTGAAACCGAAATGATCATTCTGCTCCAGTTCCTGTTCAATTTCCCGTTTGCGCTCTTCCAATTGTTTTCTTAAATGATCATATTTCATCATCATGCTTCCTTCCATGTTTGTGTTGTGCTTAGTTTTACCATTGGCTTTACTTTTACCACAAGAATGGAAGGAAAATTTAAAATCAAACCTATCCTTTGATTAACTTCGCTTAACTTTTCCTTGGCAATCGGGCGTACCTTTTCCGCTCCTTGCGCAAGTAGACGATCTATTATGTTTTTATTGTAGAGCAGTTCCTGATACTTCAACCTCGGCTCTGTCAGTTCCCGGTTCATCACTGCAAACAGTTCACGCTTTACCTCTCCATAGCTGATTCCTTTTGCAAAAGCATCTTTCATCTGCCGGGTCTCCATAGTTGTCGCGAACGCCCTGTAGAGAGAAAATAACGTAGAACCCTCCACCTCCTTTGGAGCATCCGGTGGTAAGGAATCAGTTGTTATTCGATTGACCAGCTTCTTTAATTTAGCTTCCTCTACAAATAAAGGAATCGTGTTATCATAACTCTTACTCATTTTTCGGCCATCTAATCCAGGAATGATAGCTGTTTCTTCTGTTATGAAAAAGTCAGGAAGCTTAAACGTTGTGCCATAATAGTTATTGTAAGACCCTGCTATATCCCTGGCCATTTCAATATGCTGAATATTGTCTTTCCCCACTGGTACATCATCTGCCTGGAAAAGGAGGATATCGGCTGCCATCAAAACAGGATAATTGAAAAGCCCCATATTGACACGATCGTCATCCGTCTTCCCTTCTGAACGATTAGCATCCACTCTTGCTTTATAAGCATGGGCACGGTTCATCAAACCTTTACTGGTGACAGAGCTTAAAACCCATTGCAATTGCACCACTTCCGTTATATCGGACTGCCTGTAAAACATGGATGTCTCTGGATCAAGCCCTAAAGCAAGCCATGTCGCTGCCACCTCATAGGTCAACTGTTTCAATTGAGTTCCGTTCTGGATAGAATTCAACGCATGAAGATCAGCAATAAAGTAAAATGCTTCCCGGTTTTCATCTTTAGCCAAATCTAACGCTGGTTTGATGGCACCAATATAGTTCCCGACATGGGGAGTTCCTGTTGGTTTTACACCCGTGATCGTTCGTTCTTTCATCCTGCACCCCTCCGTTTCTGTCATTCAACAATTCCTTACAGCAAAAGCATTGCTCCACTTCCATTACATTAAAAAAGAGCTCTCATCCTTGAATTTAATCAAAGGACGAGAACTCTCTCGCGGTGCCACCTTCATTCGCAATTGATATGCGCACTTATTCCTTAGCTGACACTAAGGACTTCTTTTTAACGGCAGAAGCTCCGTCATACCTACTATTATTTCGGTACGAACGCTCAGAAGCCCATTCACTATTCTCCCCTTACTGATTCCCACCAGCCATCAGCTCTCTTAAAAGGAACAGAATACCTACTCTTCTTCCTCACAGCGTATTGATATAATTGTTAAAATCTTACTTAATTCCGTCAGTAAAGTCAATAGGCTACTGCTGATTTTATTCAGGTGGCGTTCATGATCAAAACCCATACATTATAAATAACCAACGCAGTAACCAGTGTCTTTTCTGTTACGGATCCTGTACGGAATGTGAAAATGAACCGGAAGTACCTGCGCGATAAAGGATAAAAAAGAGGGATCCCTTTTTTCGTCACATAATCTCCAAGCAGATGAGATAAAACTCCCGCAAGCAAGCCATATAAATAAAACCACGGAACATGCATCCATTCAACAATCACCTGGCAATAGACCCACAACACGAACAAAAACAAAAGCGAGTGGGTCATTTTTCGATGCCCGCGCAACATAACTAACACCGGGATCATCATCATGACGAATATTTTCAAATCTTCCCGGTAAGTATTAAGCGTTTGAGGGAAAAATAAATAGACCAATAATGTCACAAGGAAAAGCAGCATCAACAGCCGCCAGAACTTACTGCCGAGCCGGGATGCTGGTGTGTCGATATCAGGCAGCAGTGCCCCGAAAAGGACAAATACAAAAAACAGTACGACATCCATCGTATGGACTGGTGCGATACCGAACTGCTGCAAAATGGTAATGGCCATCACTCCGAAAGTGAAGCCAAGTACTTGGTGTCCAGTTGCTAACATGATGTCTAACCTCTTTATTATGTAATGAGAAAAGCCCCAAAAAAGGGGCTTTTTCAATATTATCCTAAAAATACAGCGCCGTAAACAAGCGATATCAAGATGACAAAAGCCGGATGGACTTTCTTGCGCTCAATTAAAAGAAAGCTGGAGACCGAAATCAATATCAGCTGCAGCCATCCAATTTGAATCTGCGCCTCAGCAAAAAATTTCCAGGCCATGATACCGAGTAAAATGGCTATCACTGGCCGCACGTATAATGTCATCCGCTTCACATTTGGAGAATCTTTATATTTATAAAGTAAGCCGAGCAGGAAAATCATAACGATTAAAGAAGGAGCAACTGCTCCGAAGACACCGATAAAGGCCCCAAGCAGACCGCCCTGCTCATACCCAATATATCCCGCCATCTTGGTGGCAATCGGTCCAGGAAGCGCATTGCCGAGAGCAAGCACTTCACTGAATTCCTGGACGGTCATCCAGTCATAACGTTTAACGACTTCATTTTCAACAAGGGGTATGGAAGCAGGACCCCCGCCATAACCAAGTATGCCAGGGATGAAGAAAGCTAAAAATATCTGCCAGTAAATCATGCTTCATCCCCCTTTTTTACCGCTTCTCCTGCCCTGGAATTCTCTTTTCCCAGGAGTGCAGCTGCCAGTAAGAATGCGATAATTATGCCGGGATGAACATTGATGTAGGAGAGCAAAACAAAAATGACAGCAGACATTCCAACTACCATCCCCCATCCCATTCCTTGTTTCGCCTTGTGGAAGAATTGCCATGTCAGTACCGCCAGCATCACAGCTACTACCGGCATGACTGCACTTGTCATCCCCTGGACCCAGTCGGCATCCTGCACGGAGGATAACGAAGTCAATAACACGATCATCAAAAATATCGTAGGGATGATGGTCGCAAGGACAGCATTGACCAGTCCAACCCATCCGCTCACTCGGTAGCCGATATACCCGGCCATTTTGGTAGCAATCGGACCAGGAAGTGTATTGGCCAGTGCCAGCAAGTCCCCGAATTCATCGTCGTTCATCCACTTGTATTTCTCTACTACTTCTTTATGTACTAAGGGAATGGAGGCTGGACCTCCTCCATACCCCAGCATGCCTACCCTGAAAAATGCCAAGAATAAATGCCATTGCGTCATGTCGTATCACCCTTCTCCTGCACTACCAGACGGCGATTGCTCCATCTGTCCGTGACTCCGTTCCACCAGCCAGTGTGCCATTCTCCTGATCCCTAATGATGACCTGGCCTCTGCCAAAGCTGCCAGAGTCAAGAGCTACTTTGATGTGATGTCCTTTTCTCGCTAATGCTTGTGCCACGTCTTTTGGAAAAGTCGGCTCGACGATTACTTGTTTTTCTCTTACCCACTGCCAACGAGGTGCATCCAGTGCTGCCTGGGGGTTCAACTGGTAATCCACTAAATTATGGACCACCTGCATATGCCCCTGTGGCTGCATGAACCCTCCCATAACCCCGAAGGGACCGACTGCTTTACCGCCTTTTGTCAGAAATCCCGGAATAATGGTGTGGTATGTTCTCTTCCCGCCTTCCAGCGCGTTGACATGATTCGGATCAAAGGAAAAGTTATGCCCCCTATTCTGCAGGGCAATTCCTGTTCCCGGTACAACCAGCCCGGAGCCGAACCCCATATAGTTGCTCTGAATGAATGATACCATGTTCCCTTCTTTATCAGCGGCAGCTAAGTAAACCGTTCCGCCTTTCGGTGGTTCACCAGGAGCAGGGGAAACCGCTTCCTCTCCGATCCGTGCGCTTCTTGCTTTTCCATACGATTCGGAAAGCAGGCTGTCCACTGAATGCTTCATACTGCCGTACTCTGTAATATGCTCCAACCCATCAACAAACGCCAGTTTCAAGGCTTCCATTTGTTTATGGTAGTCGGCAACTGAATGCTGTTCCGAGAATTTAAACTCTTTCGCAATGTTCAAGGCCATTAGTGCTACCAGCCCCTGACCATTTGGAGGTATTTCCCATACGTCATAACCACGATAATTAATCGAAACAGGGTCTACCCACTCCGGCTGGAATTTTTCCAGATCTTCTTTACGCAAAAAGCCCCCATAGTTACTGGAAAATTCATCAATCTTCTCTGCTATGTCTCCATGATAGAATGTTTCTCCATTGGTTTCTGCAAGCGCACGCAATGTGTTTGCATGATCCGGAGAAGACCATACTTCGCCGATTTCTGGGGCTCTCCCTTTTGGAGCAAAGGTTTGGAACCAATTCTCAAACATTTCATCTGTCAGTTTTTGTTTGAAAGCCTTATATCCCTCCTGCCAAAACTTCCCGAGAATCGGAGTTAAAGCATAGCCTTCTTCTGCATGGGCAATGGCGGGTGCAAGTGTTTCTTTCAAGGTCAGGTTACCAAACCGTTTAGAAAGTTCCACCCAGGCAGCAGGCGCACCTGGAACAGTGACCGGCATCCATCCGTAGGTGGGAATTTCCTTATACCCCAACTCTTTCAACTTATCGATCGAAATATCCTTTGGTGATGGACCGCTCGCATTCAACCCAAATAATTCATCTTTCATCCACACAAGTGCAAAAGCATCTCCACCGATTCCGTTAGAGGTGGGCTCGACCACTGTCAGACATGCTGCGGTAGCAATCGCAGCATCCACTGCATTCCCTCCTTTTTTCATAATATCTAGTCCTGCTTGAGCTGCTAATGGCTGGGAAGTCGCCACCATTCCATTTTTCCCATATGTAGTCATCCGTTGTGAGGGATGCGGGTTATATAATGTATCAAACTCCATCCTGTTCTCCTCCTATCCTAACTAATCTGCGCCATGTCCTTATTATTCCAGAAATAATTAATTTTTCAAAATTTTTTATCAGAATAAAGCATATTTTATATGTTACTTTCTATTTTTGTCGAAAAAAACACTGGGTGCAGAACATTTGGTATAATATTGAAAATCATAAAAACCTGGCCTGTAGCCAATATAAGAAAAGAGGGGGTTATCATGAAGGGGCTGTTAATCAAGCAGCAAAGAATGAAACAACAGATGACTCAGGAAGAACTAGCCTTGGGGATATGTTCTGTCTCGTATTTAAGCAAAATTGAACATGAATTAATCAAGCCCAGCGAAGAAATTTATGAGCTGTTGGGTGACCGTCTCGGCCTTGATCTTCGTTCGCTTAACGACTCGTTTGACAGCGTTATCTATGACAGGCTTCATAGCTGGCATGAAGCGATCAAACATAATGATTATACGACGATGATTGATATACACCAATCATTGCGCGAATCACTCCAGCATAACTACCACATTGAGCTCAACAACCTGTTTATGATTTTTGAATTCAGATACGCCTTCACCCTCAACCAACTAGACGACCCCTCCGAAAAAATCGCCCTTCTAAAAAGTATTGCAGAAACATCGAACCTGGAATTCCAATACTATTTCCATAAAATACTTGGTTATTATTATCTGATGGAGAATGAGTGGCATTGTTCCTTAAAGGAGTTGAAGCAAGCCAAAGCTACTATTGCCGAACTTCCGATAGATGACAGCGAACTGTATTATCATATGGGTTATTTATATAGCAGATTGGGGAACTTCGCAGAATCCATATTGTATGCGGAGAAAGCTTTGGAGATGTACCAGAAGACACTCCATTATACGAAAGTGATCGAATGCTGCATGCTGATAGCGATCAACTATAACTTATTGAGTGTCTATGATGTTGCGGAAGAATACTTTCAAAAAATCCTCCGGTCAGCCAATAGCTACTTAACTCATGAAGTAAGAGCGAAAGTGTATCATAACCTTGGCTATATTTGCATAAATAATAACCAATACGATGAAGCCCTGGACTATTTAGAGGCGGCACTTGCGTTAAAAGAAAGTGAACAGATGAACCCCGCCAACACACTCTATTTGCTTGCTTTGACACACTATTCGATAAAGGATTTTCCAAAAGCTAAATTATATGTGGAGAAAGGCCATAAGATTGCTGCTGAATTTGAAGATCTGAAGTATCTCTACAAACATTTCATTTTGCTTCACCGAATAGAAGGTACCATGCTGCAGAACATATTTGTTGATACATTGAAAGAGGAAATCATCCCTTACTTTAAGAAAGCCAATGAATTAGAAGAGTATAAAGATGCTTTGAAGTTATTGGGGGAGATCTATTATGAAGGTAAGAGATATAAACTTTCCGCCCAATACTTTAAAATAGCAACACAATCTGATTTTCAGGGGAAGGAGGTTTTAGTATGAAGAAACTATTGCTTGTGGTCGGTATTTTGTTTATCGCCACCGGAGCTGGATATGCCTCCCAGGATATCGCAGGAAACGATTCAGACTACCCTCGTTTAGGATCAGTGGAGAAAGTTTAAACGGATTTATTATCACCGTCTTTCATAAGACGGTTTTCTCTTGTCTATTCTTCCTCTCTTTCTTCCTCTCTTTCTCTAGTTATTTTCCCAACCCTGTCCAGAATTCACCTATTTTTCAACACTATCAGCTACTCTCTTTCCCAATAATATTGTCAGAATTTTGTGATATATTTATAGTATAACAACTTTAAGGGAGGTCTAGAAATGACAATGAAAACATTTCTTGTTGTTGTCGCTTTAGGTACAGGCCTTTTTGTCAGCGGTATGGTCAGCCATGCAGACCAGACGTCGCAATACGTGAACGCCGATGTCCAAGCGTCCGACCAGTCTCCCGTCCCCCTTTCCAATGGCGAAGACCCGCCAGCAAATCCAGAGGATGAAACAGCTCACAGTTTGGCAGCAAAGACAACCAGCACACCATATAAAAAAGATTCAGAGAGAGAAAACGAAAGCACAACAGATAGGGTCAATTATCCCACCTACACTTCACCTAACCAATCTGCTTATTCCGTGCAAGCTCCCTCCTCTCCCCCTTACTTCCAAAATGTCCCTGCTGCCAATCCAGGTACTTATTATCCAGTGGTGAAAGATCCCATCTACCTGTTATACGATAAGGCGCTTAATCAATTATTTAAAGATGGACAACTCAATTCCTTGACGATTGTCTTAGTGATCATCATCGGCTATATGATACGGTATAACCACCAGCCACAAATGACTGAGTCAGGGGAACAGACGGATCATACGGCCAGATTTCTTAAAAAATATATCCACCACTTCCTGATGATTCTTACCATCATCTGTTTACTCATCGCCCTTTTTATCGCAAAGCAGATACTGGTTTTGCTGATCTGAAGGCAGCGAAAGAGACCGGCGCTCCAGCTGGTCTCTTTCCGTGTGGCTAAGGCATTGGCGGACGTTGGTGATTGCGATCCTTCTCCATATTTTTTTCTGCCTCAGCTTCGTGTGCCATGTTTTTTCTTTTTGTCTTAACCATCCAACTGATACTCGCTACCAGTAATACCGCTACAACAATCACAATGATGATACTACCCATCTGTCATTCCCTCCTCTAATATTCAATGAGATGGTCAAAATACTCTCGCTTAACGCCATCAATGACGATAGCTCCTCCGTCCGGACAGGCAAATATGGTTGTATTATTATCGCTTCTTTTCAACTCTTTGATCGCTCTTTGTTGGGAAGGTTCCCCCGTCCAGTGTGGGTAAAAATAAAAGTCTACCAGCCCCAAGGCTCCATATTGAGAAGAAGATAACTGCGAACTTGCTAGATATTTGGCATCGACATATTCAGCAACATTGATATTATCGGTCATTATCATGGCGCCTGCACTGACGCCGATGACTAACCCTCCTCTATTCACATAGCCTCGCAGCCAGTCTAACATTCCTCGCTCTCTTAATCTGGCTAAAAAGTGAAAGGTATTTCCTCCCGATAAAAATATAGCATCACAATTACCTAAATCCTCCAAGACCCTAGCTTCAAACTCCTCATCGATATCACAATAGACATAACCAGAAAAACCAAGCCGGTCCAGTCGATTTTTCATCGGATAATAATAGGTACCATCAGGGTCTGTCTGAGAAGGGATATAACCTAGTTTCGATCGCTCCTTCCCTATCAAACTCACAATCCTTTTCTCAAATTCACTCGATATGTCATCTTTCCACTCGCTTAATAATACGAGCCTTTTCATAGTGATCACCTCGAATTAAGTATAACGAAAGGCCTTGAACCTGTAAGGGCCCAAGACCTTCCTGTACATTTATTATACCGCTTTCGGGTTTAGCTGCACATCGACATTTCCACGGGTCGCTTTAGAATAAGGGCATACCTGATGAGCAGACTGAGCTAATGATTCAGCCTCTTCTTGAGTTACTCCTTTAATATCGATGTTTAAAACGACACCAATTTTAAAGCCGCCATCTTCCGGGTCTTTCATGAGACTAACATCAGCTTTTAACGTCGATTCGATATCCTTTTTCTCTTTACTTGCTACAAGATTCAATGCTCCATCATAACAAGCGGCATAAGCAGCAGCAAAAAGCTGTTCAGGATTTGTACCTGTTTCATCTTTCTTTTCGTTAGGCATTACGACATTTAAGTCAATAACCCCATCATCTGATTTAACATGTCCATCACGACCGCCTTCAGCTGTTGCGTGTGCGGTGAAAAGTACTTCACTCATTCAGAACACTCCTTCCAATATCTGCATTCATTACCTTCTATTCCTTTAACGGCAATATCTTAAACTTTATAAGGTTCTGTAAAAGTTGTTGATTTAACAAAAGAGGCTTTTTCCATAAAAGAGCCGAAAAGTCGAAGACTTGATTTCGAGATGATTGTGAGAGTTTAGGGGCGTTGGGGAAGGGACTAGGCAAGACCCCACAGGGAGTGTAATGACCGAGGAGGCTTGCCAGTTCCCCCGCAGGAAAGCGAGTCGTTTCCCAGACCATCCTATTCCTTTCATGGCAACGGACCCTCTATCTTGAAGCTGAACTTGAGTAAAAGGGAAATTAACTGAGTTTTTTAAAGACCATGCTTTTCTTTCAAGGAATCTGGCGCCATTTTTACTATCTTCTGCAGAATGAATGCAAGGACAGCCAGGTCATCAACAAGCCCGATTACCGCCAGCCAATCAGGAATTACATCAAATGGAAAGATCAGATATGCCAGAAATAAAATCACCGACAACCCTTTATGTGAACCTTTTACTTCCTTCGACGTAAAAAAGTCTTTTAAAAATGGAATCGATCGACGCACCTGAAATATAAATTTGATTCTTCGCCAAATTCGAATCATCACATCTCAACCTCCCAACCATATGATTAGGTATACTCCTATTTTCTCACACAATTTATTCATATAATGTAACCTTAAAAGCCGATAATTGCTAATTTATAGCGAATGATTTAACATTATCAATGGACTAAGAAACACAAAACCACGTATTCACTTTCTGATAAAGGAGATGAAAAGGGATGAAAATCGCCTTAATCAACGGCACCATTGTTGGGAATAAAACCAAAACCCTACTGCAAGAAACAGAAAAATTCATCAATGATGTATCTGATAAATATGATACGGAAATCATCAACTTGGAAGACTATGACATGCAATTTATTGATGGTCGGCCGAATGACCAATATAATGACGATATGCAAAAGCTGATTAAACAAGTCGAAGAAGCTGATGCCTATATCATTGCCACACCGATCTTCCAGGGTTCGATCCCAGGCACGCTTAAAAACCTTTTTGATGGTCTATCTCCGCGTGCCATGCGATATAAACCTGTATCCATCGTGGCAAATGGAGGTACACAACAGCATCACCTTGTCATTGAGAACCAGCTGAAGCCAATACTGAACTATTTCCGCTGCCTTGTTACACCAAACTATGTCTACAGCCATACGAACCATTTCTCCACGCAAGGAGAATTAATTGATGAAGATGTCATCAATCGCTTGAAAGTGCTTGCCAACGTATTTGTCGAATATATAGAAATGAGCAAAAACCTGCCGACAGAAGATTAATCTAACGAACAAGACCGCATGAGGGAGAATAACTCCTGCCATGCGGTCTTGTTTTATACTTTAGCCATTACATTTCGTACATAATTCTCTGTTTCTTTGAATGGAGGTATCCCGCCAAACTTATCTACATTTCCAGGACCCGCATTATAGGCGGCCAATGCTAAAGCATCATTTCCATCATAGCGATCCAGCATTTGCTTTAAATATTTTGTCCCTGCCATGACATTTTGTTCAGGGTCAAAAGCATTAGTGACGCCAAGTCCTTTTGCGGTAGCGGGCATCAGTTGCATCAGTCCCTGCGCCCCAGCCTGGCTGACTGCTTCCGAATTAAAGTTCGATTCATGTTGGATAACAGAGCGAATCAAGCTTTTTTTCACGCCAAATGTTTTGGATGCTTTATCAATCAGCTGTTGGATTGGATCGTTTCCTTTTTGCACAGGATCGCTGGATGAACGCAAAGAAAATGTGGCTGGGTTAGGTTGGGGCTGAAAAGCAGGCAGCGTATTCACAGGTTGGGAAGCGGGTGATCGCTGTTGCGTTTCTGTACCGATAGCAGCCTTTAACAGGCTTTGGAAAGCCATATCCATCAAGCTGTCCGCCATTGTGTTTTTTCCTCCATGGATGGCTGACATCGCCTGCACCTGTATCATTTGCTGCATATTTTTTATATCCATTTCTCCATCCACTCTTTTCCGCTGTTAGATACTACCATTTTACATTTATTTTCACCATTCAACAATATTCCCCAGGAAATAATTATTACTGACTTAAACTGAAAAAGAGCAGGAAACAATTTTTGTTTCCTGCTCTTTTCGATGTCAGGCTCTATTTTTTCCCGAAATAGAATAATCCGGTGAGAATTCCGATAACAGACATAATCGCGGAAACTATGAGCATAGGTATTGCTCCAAATTGGGCAACGATTGGAACGGACAATGCTGTAACGAGACCCCCGCCTAATAAAGGTTCATAGACAAGCTGCTTATACCCGAACGCTTCAAACGCAGGGGATTCATTATCCGGATCTGTAATCCTCATAAGCAAGAGGCCGGTTGCTGTAACACCCATCGATTGCCCAAAGTCACCGATCCCTCGTTCAAACCAGTAGTTCGGGATAATTCGTGGTGCTAAAATCAGGAAACCGACAATATTCCATGTCACCCCAGCCACCGCCAATACAAGGAAAGGAACAAAGTATTCACCAATAACGTCAATTGAGACAGAGGCTATGGCAGTTAGAATAAGTACATCCAGTGCAAAGCCTTGAATACGCGCGATCATTCTTCGGTCGAGCACTTCATGGTGATCCGTTTTATCAAAAATCAATTGCAACAGAATTCCGCCAATCATAGCGATTGGGAACAATGGTACATAAGTGAGTACTTCACTGCCTGTCCAAGCTCCCCAAGTTACACTTTCAAGCCAAATTAATCCTTGTAATAAAACATAACCGATTAAAACAGCCAAAGAAACAATGCCGAAATGGAACGATAATGGTTCGATTGATTCCGGTCGAAGCGTCATGCTCGCTGCCGGCTCACGGTTTTGGAATTCCATAATACCCTGCTTTTTCAAGCGCGAAAAATCTTTTACATCTTTAACCAGTTTGGTTTTCCCACTGCGAATTCCCCAGTTGATTAAGATGATACCAAAAATGACACCGGATAATATACCAACCGTCGCTAGTCCGATAGCGAGATCAAAGGCTTCCGGGAATCCAAGTTCTTCGAAAGTACCGGCCATACCAGCTGCTGTACCATGGCCGCCCTCGAAAGCTACTTCAATAAGAGCACCGGCCATTGGAGGTATATCGTAAAATGGCACCAGTATCAATAATACGACCAGCAGACCAATAACATACTGCCCCCAGCCGATAGCCCACCCAAAGGCCAGCTGCGGCCCGCCATAATTCCAGATTTTCTTTAATGTTGGTGTAGTAGCACCGAGGAATAACGCTGCGAATACAATATTGATCATTAATCCTGGCAGTGCTTCCCATACCTGGGTGATCCCTTCTGTCATTACCCCATTAGTCAAAAAATGGTTTTCAGAAACAAAGGAAGAGGCAATCTTTCCAAGGACCTGCGGGCCCAAAATCAATGCTAAAAACCCACCGATAATGGAAGAAGGTAAAAATAAATTCTGAAAAAGTGGGACCTTAATACGAATCAGCTTGCCCAATAATAGAAAGATGGATATATATATTAACGCAAAACCAATCTGGTCGGGGGACATAATAATTTCTCCTTTACTTTAAAAATCTTCTAGAAATATACCCATTCAACCAGACTGCCAAAACATCAAACACACAGAAAAAACTACCATTATTTATCAACAACAAAGGTTTTCTCATAATTTCACTTTCTTAAAGTATAAATTTAAAGTTTCCTTAATAGTTTTAGAGGTAATGAAGTATTATAATTGGAATTAAAACGACTTAGCTTGGAGTGTTGTATGGAATGGAAGCATTAATTATCTTTGTGGCCCAATTAGTCTTGGTGCCGATCGTTACAATCAGGACAATTCTTGTTGTAAAAGGGATTCGTAATGTAGCTGCCTTCATTGGCATTTTTGAAGGTTTTATTTATGTCATTTCCTTAGGACTGGTTTTCAGTGACCTCTCAAATATATGGAATATGGTCGCCTATGCATTCGGTTTCGGGCTCGGGCTCTTTTTAGGAAGCCTGCTGGAAGCAAAACTCCAAATCGGATATGTCACCTTCCAGGTCAACTTAATGCAGCGGAACGAGGACTTAGTAAAAACCCTCCGTTCCTCTGGCTTCGGCGTGACCACTTATGTAGGGGAAGGAATTGAAGATCACCGTTACAGACTGGATGTATTAGCAAAAAGGAACCGGGAAAGAGAGTTTATGGAGATCATTGACCATATGGATCCCAAAGCTTTCGTCGTCTCCTACGAACCACGCACATTCAAAGGCGGCTTCTTGACTAAACGTATGAAAAAAAGACAAGAACAAGCAGAATCAAACGCTTGATTACAGAACAATCCCCAAGTCGCGTTATCATGACTTGGGGATTTCTTTATTTGCCAGTAAAGATTTTTTTCAAAAAATGAGTGATGCTAGCTGCTTCCGATTTATTCCCTTCCTTTGTTTCTTCTTTTTCTGCTAAAAATATCTGTTCTTTGTCGATGGCATGATCATACGTTAACACCGCACCAATATCCGTTTCCGCCTCACGGTTGGAAATCGAGGTGGAATGAACGCCGTATTTATCAGCTAACAATCGATATTCCTTTAAAAATCGGTAGCTGATGTTTCCGTTTAAAAGCAGCTTTGCATCCGGATGTTTTTTTAACTCTGCCTCTAATTCAGCCAAGCCCTTTTTTCTCATTACTTGCCCCTTCGTAAGAGCAAATACAATTCTTTCCCGGAGCGAACCTAAAAAACGTTTTCTCTCTGCCGGCTTTGTCTCTTTCGCTCCATAGATTCCTTCTTGTAAATAATCGTCTACATCTTTTTTCATCGCTGACTCTCCTAATGAAAACTTTTCACAACATTATTTTCTCAGCAATCGGCCACTGTTTCAATTCTCCGGTACAATCACTTGGATATGGCTCGGTTTTACTTCCATTTCCACCGGCAGCTGATCACCCTGTTCTCCATCCACATTTGTAACAAGCGGATCCTGTGAAGAGACTTTTAATCGCTTAGCTGTGAAGTACTCTACGTCTTCCTCTTCTTTTAACTCTCCACGTAATATGGCCGTTGCAATCGAAGCAAGCCGGATCATGTTAACCTGTTTGATAACGTAGCAATGAAGCATGCCATCATCCACCTTAGCTTCCGGGGTCAACTTTTCAAAACCGCCAGTCGAACGGGTCAATGCCGCTAAAAACAGCAAGGAATCTCCTTCCCACTTTTTTTCATCGTACTCAATAGTAAGCGGATACGTACGGTTAGAGGTTAATTCCTTTAACCCTTCTAACACGTAGGCCAGAGGCCCCAGCTTCGTCTTTTGTTCCGGTGTTACGTCATAAGTGGCTTCCGCGATCGCTCCAACCGCTACAATATTAACAAAATAACGATCATTGAATTTCCCGATGTCTACGTCTTTCGTGTTGTCAGATGCCAAAAGGCTGATCGCTTCGTCGGGGTCAAGCGGAATGTTCAAGGCCCGAGCAAAGTCATTTACCGTTCCTAATGGAATAATACCGAGCTTCGGCCGATGGACTTGATCCACTAGCCCATTGATTGTTTCATGCAACGTTCCATCTCCACCTAAAGAAACTACCAGCTCATAGTCACTTGTACAGGCATCCTGACAAAAATTTGTCGCATCCAATTCTTTTTCTGTCTTTTTGACAGTAGAATCGTATCCTTTTCCTTTTAATATTGCTTCAATCTGTTCAATATATTCCAAGGCGTTTTCCTTCCCGGAAGAAGGATTAGCGATAATCATTGCTTTCACGGGTGTGTCTCACTCCTGCCCTTAAGCTTTTCAGCTTGGTATTTGTTGTTCTCCTATCCATAACCTGATACCACAAGACTTTGATCATCAAACAACAATAGGCGTTGGGTATGTACTTGCAGTGAATCGGTTATTGCTACAATTTATATTAAAACTTTGCTACGATGAAAAAGTGGGTAACATAGAACTAATGGAAACTGACTTTGAAATTCCCAATATGGAAGGGGTATGTTAAATGAGTACGAACAAACCAAGAATTGTTGTTCTTGGTGCTGGCTATGCTGGTATGATGACAACAAAGCAACTGACGAAAAAACTCAGCCCAGATGAAGCAGAAATCGTTCTCGTCAACAAGCATAACTATCACTACCAGACAACCTGGCTTCATGAAGTAGCCGCTGGTACCATCAACACCAATCAGGCACGTGTCATGATCAGCGATGTCATCGACCCAAATCGGGTACGTTTAGTCTATGATTCCGTCGTCAAAGTAAACAAGGATGAACAGAAAGTTAAATTAGAAAATAGTGAACTTACGTACGACTACCTTGTTATTGCACTTGGATTTGAAACCAACACATTCGGTATCAAAGGGATGAAAGAAAATGCCTTTTTCATCCAGGATATTGATAGTTCACGGCAAATATTTGAACATATCGAGTATCAATTCGCTAAATATAATAATGAAGAGAGCCCAAACGAGGACAGCCTCTCCATTCTTGTGGGTGGAGGCGGGTTTACCGGAATCGAATTTGCCGGCGAACTTGCTGAAAAGGTTCCGAAACTTTGCAGAAAATATGACATCGACCCGAACCTTCCAAAGATCATCAATGTAGAAGCCGCTCCTTCTATCCTGCCTGGCTTCGATGAAGAATTGGTCGCTTATGCGAAAAAATCGCTGGAAGACCGTGGTGTTGAATTCCGGGAAGGTGCTAAAATTGCAGAATGTAAAGAAGGCGCCTTTGTGGTTAATGAAGGGGAAGAGATCAAGGCTGGTACAATCGTCTGGACAGGCGGCGTCACCGGAAACTCCATTTTGAAAAAATCAGGGTTCGAACTGACGAAAGGGAAAGTAACCGTGGAAGATACCCTTCTCGCTCCAGGCGAAGACAACATTTTCATTCTCGGAGATTGTGCTTGGGTGATGGATAAAGAAGCAGGCCGTCCTTATCCTCCTACCGCCCAATCTGCCATGCAGCATGCCGGCACTTGTTCCAGCAATATTAAAGCCCTGCTCCGAAATGAGCCATTAGAGGAATTCGTCTTTGATAATAAAGGTACAGTCGCTTCCCTCGGTAAGTCAGATGCGATGGGAACTGTTTTTGAAGATAAAAAATTGTATGGAAAAACGGCCGCTTCCATGAAAAAAGTGATCGACAATCGCTGGCTTTTATTGCTTGGCGGTCCAAAGCTGATTCTTAAAAAAGGTAAATTCCGTCCTTTCTAAATGGAAACGATGAATAGGAGGTAGTTTCATGAATAAAGCATTCTATTTTTTCCTGGTTTTCTTAGTCACACTCATTGGGTATGCTGTTACCAGCCGTACATTGGAGGAAACGAGAGAATTCCGTTAATTATTGTCAATTACTCAAAAAGCCTCACGCAATTTGCGTGAGGCTTTTATTCATCCATGGTATTAGCTTTGTGTTGAATTATTAGCAGTTGAAGTCTGCGTGTTATCGGAGGTGGAGGAAGCCGTATCATCAGTGAATTCGCCTTTTGCTTCTTTTACCTTTTCCCCTGCTTCTTGCAGTTCTTCACCAGCTTCTTTAGTAGCTGCGACTGCCTCTTTGGCATCTTGCTGAACATCGGTTACTTTTGGCAGGATGTCCTCATTTGCTTTTTCATAGATGCTACGAAGGCTTGCAACCGCTTCTCTTAATACTGCGGAAGTATCCTGAATACGTTCCATCAGGTCATTTTTTTTGCCAGAAGGGTCTTCTTTTACATCACTTGCAAATTGTGAGATCGTATCTTTAGCCTGATTAGTATTATCCATTACTTTCTTGCGGGTAGTTGAGTCGATCATAGCAATAGCTCCTCCAGCTAATGCACCGATCGTGATTGCCATTAGTAACTTACTATTCTTCTGGTCTTCTTTGTTCGGTTGTACCTGAGATTGCGTTTGCTGTTCCATCTAATCACTCCTTAAATGTATAAATATAAAGCCCGGCTTCGCCATAACTATATGGAAAACCTTTGATTTTTTCAAGCTCCTATCTATCCATACACTACCTCTCTTGAAGACAAGTTAAACCGCAAATTTATTCCATTATTTCACTTTCCAAACATCGTGGTAGGAAGGGTTTTCTTCAAACTTTCTTCGTGCGAAACTGCAGACCGGGTCTATTTGCTTATCATTCTGCCGGGCATGATCGACCACCCGCTTTACTAACTGGGACCCTACTCCCTGGTTTTTGAGCTTATCCGATACGCCTGTATGTGTGATGGTATATGTATCGTTCCCCGACTCTTCATAAATGATTTCTGCATCTGGATTTGCTTCTTCCCCGATAAAAAATAGACCTTTCCCCTGTTTAATCTCTTCCATGACTTATCACACTCCTTTATCTATACATTCGACAGAAAACCAAAAAAACCTGTCCCGGCAACGGAGCCAGGACAGATTTTTCTATCATACTAGAACATAAATCAGAATAGCTGCGACTAAGATCGTTACGCTTGCCAGTTTCACCCACAAAGGTACCGGCTTGGTGTTATTTTCATTGATTCTCTTCTCTTCTTCCTCCACCATTTTCTGATAATCAGGACTACAGCAGCCCATCAGGCACTCTTCAGTTCTTCTTCTAATGGGATATTCTGCGTCAAACGCTTACGGGCAGAAAGGAAGAAGGCAGTAACTATAGCGACCGTAATGATACCAGCTATTACATAGGAAATTTCAAGCGGCAAACCGAACCCGATCGGTGCATTGACGATATAGGTGAAGGTAGCCATCGTAATGAATGTTGCCGGCACGGCAGCAATCCAGTAATTCCGTTTGGATAAGAACAAATACATGGCAGCGACCCATAAGGCAATCATAGCTGTCGATTGGTTTGCCCAGGAGAAGTATCTCCATAACAGGGTGAAGTCAATACGAGTCAGCACGAAGGAAATCGCAAACATTGGGACAGCAATCCACAAACGACTGACGACCTTTTTCTGAGATACATTCAAGTAATCAGCGATGATCATCCGGGCACTACGAAATGCTGTGTCGCCAGATGTAATCGGCAATACGATGACACCTAATACAGCCAATGTTCCACCGACGGCACCAAGCATAGCGATCGATACTTCACTGACAACCGCAGCAGGCCCGCCGGCAGCCAAAACTTCACTTAAACCAGTCGAACCGTTGAATAGGCTCATGGCAGCAGCCGCCCAAATCATAGCGATAACACCTTCCGCAATCATCATACCGTAAAAAATGCGGCGTCCCTGTTTCTCTTTCTGAGTTGTCCGGGAGATGATTGGCGTTTGTGTCGCATGGAATCCTGAAAGCGCCCCACAGGAAATCGTCAAGAATAACAGCGGGAAAATCGGCGCGCTTTCCGGATGCATGTTTTTCAATGTCAGCTCAGGAATAGGGGCTCCTGTGACAATTAGAGAAATCCCTACCCCAACAGCACTGATTACCAGTAATGCTCCGAAATATGGATAAAAGCGTCCAATGATTTTATCGATCGGCAGCAATGTTGCTAAGAGATAGTAAGCAAAGATAGCTGCGATAATAACCGGCAGTGCCAGCCAGCTGCTTGTCATATTATGCAGCAGGTCCGCAGGCGCAGAAACGAATACGGTTCCAACCAAAACTAAAAGCAGGATGGCAAAAGCATTGACGACATGCTTCATCGCTTTGCCAAGGAACTTGCCTGCCAGTTCCGGAAGGTGAGCCCCGCGGTTACGAATAGAAATCATACCTGTTAAGTAATCATGTACGGCACCTGCAAAAATAGCACCGAATACGATCCAAAGAAATGCTACAGGACCATATAATGCCCCCATAATCGGACCGAAAATCGGTCCTACACCAGCAATGTTCAAGAGCTGGATCAAAGAATTACGTTTTTCGCCCATCGGCAAATAGTCGACACCATCGCCGTGAGAATAAGCAGGTGTCATACGTTTTTCATTGACCCCGAATACTTTCTCGACATACTTGCCATATGTGAAATAACCAATGATTAGAAGTGCGATACTAGCTATGAAAGTAATCACGTCTATTTCCTCCCTCAGTCATGTTTGTAATCGTTTACATATAGAATACCAAGGGAATGTCGAAATGTGACGATTTTGTGTCTAAGATGTCGTATCTATCGGTTAACATGCATGTAAGCGGTGTCAACATGCACCAGTTTTACAGCTCCAGCAGCTCCCGCAACCCTTTTACATAGTTGCGGCTGACAGATAATTGCTCCTCCCTGCCCTGAAGCACTAATTGATAAGCCCCGTTGAACCATGGCACGAGACGCTCCACAAACTGTAGATTGACTAAGTAGCTCTTATGAATCCGGTAAAAAGAATACAGCTTCAACCGCTGTTCGATTTCTTTTAATGGAAGTTTTGTTTCATACACTTTTTCTTTTTCAACGATTTTGGTGGTACGATCATCCCGGTAAACATAGCATATCCTGGCAGGATCTAAATAAAAGATCTCATCCTCTCCTTCTACTGCCAGCTTTGATGGAGACTTAGAAGGAGCAGCCAAAGAAGGTTCCCTGCCTAAGGATTTCACCAGGCGTTTGACCGATTCAGCCACTTGCTCTTCCTCAAACGGTTTTAACAGGTAATCTAATGCTTCATAACGAAATGCCTCGACCGCAAAATCCGGATAAGCGGTAGCAAAAACGATGCGAGGCGGATGCTTCAATTCTTTTAGGGATGCAGCCACCTCCATCCCGTTCGTACGGGGCATCTCTACATCTAAAAATACGACATCCGGCTGGAGCTGGACAGCTTTCATTACAGCACTTTCCCCCGATTCCGCTTCTCCGGCCACTTCTACATTTTCCTGCTTTTTCAATAAATATTTCAGCTCTTCACGGCTGAAACGTTCATCATCTACCACTAATGCTGTGATTTTTTTGCTCATGATGTTTCTTCCTTTCCTGTCTCTGGAAGCCAAAATGAAATCCTGGTCCCACTTCCCGGTTCGCTCGAAATGTTCAATCGTGATGAATCTCCATACATTTGAATCAAGCGACGGTTCACATTATAAAGTCCGATTCCTGTACCTTTATCGGAATCAATTTTTTGCACTCCTAAAGTTCCAATCAGTGCAGGAGCGATTCCTTTGCCATTATCCTGGATGGTAATTTGTGTTCCTTTCCCTGACTTCGAGATGGTCATCATAATTTCACAATCATTATCCTTATCACTTAGTCCATGCTTCACACAATTTTCCACTAAAGGCTGTAGCGTCAATGGTGCAATTGAAACGGTTAAAGCATTTGGATCCACATTATAAGTTACATGGAGTTTATCGACGAACCTGGTTTCTTCTATTAATAAATAAGCTTTTACATGTTTTAATTCCTCTTCGAGGGTCGTCCAGCTTTTTGTCGTAGCTCCAAGGTTTTGGCGAAAAAATTTAGACAACGCAATCAATAAGGATCTGGCCCGATCAGGTTCTGAACGAATTAAGGATACGATCACGTTTAATGAGTTGAACAGAAAGTGAGGATTGATTTGTGCTTGGAGCGCCTTTACTTCAGCTTCCTTAGCCAGTTGACGTGCTTTTTCAGCATCGGCAATTTCCAGCTGTTGACTAAGTAAAGCGCTTAATCCCTGAACGAGTTCAAGCATAACGTTGGTCACTTGTTTTTCGGATTGCACATAAAATTTCAGCGTACCAACCACTTCCTTGCGTTTTTTCAACGGGGCAATCACTGCCGTTCGAAGCGGACAACCTTTAACATTACAATGGATCGCCTCCTGTTCAGCCACAATCATTTCTCCTCGTTCAATCACTTTCCTTGTCGCTTCTGTCTGGATACTGTGATAAGCCTGATGATGGTCATCCGCCAGACCAACATGAGCTAAAATCTTTTCCTTATTCGTGATGGCGATCGCGCTGACATCGACTTCCCTGTATATAATACGGCACACTTGCTCTGCGGAATGCTGATTCAATCCTTTTCTTAAATAGGAGATCGTGGATTCCGCCAACTGCAAAGCTTTTTGTGCCTGGACAGCTCCGGCGCGCTGCTCTTCATTCAAAACATTTCGGATGATCAGTAAAAATAGAGCAGACCCTACACCATTGGCCACAATCATTGGAACTCCGATTTCTTCTACAAGCGCAAAAGCTCTGGGTGCCGGTTTGGAAATAGCCAGGATGACACCCATCTGTACCGTCTCTGCAAGCGACCCTACGATCAAAGCAGTTTTTAATTTTAGCGGCTTTTTCTTTTTATGAAAAAAGCCACTTAATATTCCCGCTATGATAGCGGAAATGCCACAGGCAAGGGCAGTAAACCCACCGAGAGAATAGCGGTGGAGCCCGGCAATCAGCCCGGCACCTATTCCGATTTTATACCCGCCCAGCAACCCGGCTGTAATAATTCCGATCACGCGGGAGTTGGCAATCGCTTCTGTCTCCGCTAAATCCGTTGCCCACCTGCCGAATTCAGTAGATTCTGCATCAAAGGTGATGCCTGTATAGGTGCCGATTATACCGAATAATCCAAAAAACAAAATAGCGGCAGCTTGCTGACGAAGGGTGATCGCCTTTTTATCCATTAATTCACGGAAAAAACGGAAACGCGTTATGATGAAAGCGACGGTAACAATAATCCCTAACCGCTCCAGCATCGGTAATAAAAGTTCAAACATGCTGTCTGTTCCTCTCTGTTTTCAACTATCTGTTAGTGTAGCATGCCCAGGGGTTTCTCATGCAAAAGGAAAACTCCGAGCATAAAAAAACCGGCATATGAGCCGGCCTGAACGATTACCTATCCACCAAAAAAGAAATCTATAATATTTCCCGCAGCAGATGCTTTCTTATTATAAAACTCAGAGTAGCCACAGTTTTTGCAGTAAACAACTGTGAATTTATTGTGCTGAAGATCCATCATTTTCGATAACCCTGACCCTGTCATTGCTACATCTTTCGTAGCCGCGTCCGTACTTCCGCATTTGATACAGCCTTCACCTGTTTTCATTATGAATTCCTCCTCGAAAATCATACTGTTATGTCATACGATTCAGAGAAAGAAAAGTTTCATTCAATTAAAGGCCCGAAAAGTCGAAGACTTGATTTCGAGATGATTGTGAGAGTTTAGGGGCGTTGGGGAAGGATTCGCTTTCCGCGGGGAAGACGGTGAGACTCCAGTGGGATGAACATGAGCGGTGAGATCCCGCAAGGCGAAGCCTGAGGAAGCTCACCACATGCCCACGGAAAGCGATCCGTTTTCCCAGCCACCATAATTACTACCTAACGTCTCGAAACTGAGCCTTCAAGTAAAGAGAACTTTTCTGTAAAATCAACATGGTGATTTTACATAGCCATTAAAAAAGGAGGGGTTGCCCCCTCCTTTGCTAATTAAAATGGAAATTGCCGGTATTCATTTTGAACACTGATCCATTTTTCCGTGGTGAACTTATCGATTGCCCACTGACCATTGAAGCGGCCGACACCAGAGTCTTTCTCCCCGCCGAATGCCACATGAGCCTCGTCATTTACGGATTGATCATTGACGTGGATCATGCCTGTTTCAATCTGGTCAGCGATTTGCACGCCGCGATGGCGGTCCTCTGTAAATACCGATCCACTAAGACCATAAGGCGTACCATTGGCCATCCGGACTGCCTGTTCTTCATCCTTCACCTGAATGATTGGCATGACTGGCCCGAAAATTTCATTGCTTGCAATCGGCATATCATTCGTAACATCTGTTAAGACAATCGGATCCATCAGGTTACCTTCCACATCTCCATCGACCAATTTCCTGGCTCCTTGCTGGATACTTTCTTCCATATCCTTTTGGATGCGTTCTACCTGGTCCCTGTTGATTAATGGGCCGATAACAGTATCCTCCTCAAAAGGATCACCAGCCTTCAAGCTTTCTACTTTCTCCTTGAATGCTTTGACGAATTTATCATGGACTTGTTCATGGACGATGACGCGGTTGATCGCCATACAGATTTGTCCTTGATGCAAGTACTTGCCGAATGCCGCTGCTTCTACAGCTTTATCGATATCCGCATCTTCCAGTACAATCATGACGTTGTTACCGCCAAGTTCGAGCGTCGTTTCTTTTATATGCTTTCCTGCCAGTTCGCCGATATGGCTTCCTACCTCGGTAGACCCGGTAAACGAGAACACTTTTGGAATCGGATGCGTCAAGAAATCATCGCCGATTTCAGATCCTCGGCCTACAACCACATTTAGTACGCCAGCCGGAAATCCTGCTTCTTCAAATAAATCAGCGATCAGAAGACCAGCTGTCACAGGTGCATCCGATGCCGGCTTGACCACCACAGAATTACCGGTAGCTATCGCAGGAGCTATCGAGCGCAGGGCCAAATGGAATGGGAAGTTCCATGGTCCGATGACTCCGACCACTCCTTTCGGTTTACGGTAGACACGGTTTTCCTTGCCAGGTGTATTGGAAGGTAAGATGGTCCCTGTCATCCGTGTCGGGAAGGACACAGACTCCTTCACGATTCCTCTGGCTGCCTGAAATTCAATTTCAGACTTGATTCTCGTACTGCCTGATTCCTTGATCAGCCAGTCGATAATTTCTTCTTTTCGGTTGTCCATCACCTGGACGAGTTTTTCAAAATAAGCTTGCTTTTCTGCGGGGAGCAGTTTCTCCCATTCTTTTTGTGCCTGCTTTGCACCTTTATAGGCTTTATCTAAATCCGCTGCATTGGCAGAAGGAATGACACCGATCACTTCTTCTGTATAAGGGTTTATATTTTCTACCTTTTTCTCACTTGAGCCTTCAATCCATTCTCCGTTGATATATTGCTTTGTAAAGTTTTCTTGGCTCATGATTGGATACCTCCAGTATTTTATAATACATTCCTATTTTCCACCTTGAAACAGTTTTCAAACAAATGGAATGCTCAAAGAAGATATCTGCAGGGTCAATCAAGCTTCAAAAGCATGTCAACATGAGGAATACCATCATCCATATAGACCTCGGATATTTCTTCAAAACCAAAGGAGCCGTAGAAATGACGAAGATGCTCTTGTCCCTGCAGAAATATTTCTGTTGCGTTTCCTTGTGTCTGGATTACCTCAATTGCTTTATCCATCAGCTGGCGAGCATATCCTTGACTGCGGTATGACGGGTTAACAACCACCCGGCCAATGGAGATATACGGATATTTATCACCAGCGGGAACAAGACGGCAATAAGCAACGATATCGTTATTACTTTCCAGCCATAGATGTGTGGAAGATTCATCATGGCCATCTAATTCCGGATAAGCACATTCCTGCTCTACTACAAAAACCTCTACTCGCAATTGAAGGATCTGGTATAACTTCTGATTAGATAATTGTTGAAACGATTGCTGATTCCACTCCATAGTGCTCACTCCTAACGTATTACTGAATAATAAGAATGCGATTATCAGAAACTAGAAAACAATGCCATTTATTAGTTTCAGCGTTTTATTGGAAGGGAATTTCTTTATTGTTAAATTTTTATAATGCCAAAGGGAGGGTAAACCTTTGTTTAGTAAGCTATTACCATTAGATTTACAGAAGTACTTACAAATGTCCCCGCAGCAGCGGCGGCATGAATTGCAGAAAACATTATGGTTCATGCCAATTATTTACGTTGTTTCTTCACTCCTGCTCGTAGCAGTGACGCTCATATTGGATCATCAATTAAATCTGGCACACTACGTCCACCCCGTTTTCCATGCCAGAGCACAGGCAACCCAAACCCTGTTGGGAGCTCTTATCGGGGGTATTCTTACTTTAAGTGCCTTCACGTTGAACTCTGTGCTGGTTGTGCTAACCACTTTCAGCGGCCAGTTTTCTCCCCGTATGCTGTTGAACTTTGTCGCTGATAAAAAGACACAGCATGTACTGGGTATATTCCACGGCAGCTTTGTCTACGTGCTCGTTGTATTCCTGTTCGTCACCGGCCAGCAAAATGAATTTTATGTAGCTATTCCAAGCACCACTGTAGTGCTTGCATTTATCACTGTCATGGTCTTCATATTCTTTATCAACCATGCCACCACCTGGATGCAGGTGCATAATATTACCTGGACAATGAATAATGAATCAAAAGAAATCATTAAAGACTCTCTCCGTAATGAACTAGAGGAATACCGGACAAATGAACCCGGGAATATATATGAAGATTATAGAAGTCAGGAAGTCATTGTGACGTCTCCTAAACCGGGGTATATCCAGCTGATTCATTTCAAAGAAATTATCGAACAGGCGAAAAGAGATAACATTATTGTGAAATTACATGTGAAAGTCGGTGATTTTACTATCCGGCATAATCGCCTTTTTTCTTATTGGGGACCAGGCAAAGACAAAATCGATGAAGAAGTGTACAGAAGTTTAATCGAAATCGGTCATAAAGAAACAGAAATTCAGGATATCAAGATGGGTATGACCAAACTTGCTGAAGTTGGTGTGAAAGGCCTCGGGAATAATGACCCCAAAACAGCCATCAACACGATTCATCAAATGGCAGACCTGCTAGTATCGGTAGAAGGCTACATCACTTTTTCTCCTTATTTGGCGGATGAAGTTAAACAAGTAAGGATCATCATGGATTCGGAAGATTTCAATTATTATCTTTACCGCGGGTTTGGTTATATTCGGCATTATGCCGATAAAAACTATCCGATCATAACTGAAATCATTGTAGCGTTGACTTTGGTTTCGCAATCGATAGACGCCTCTAAGCATGACCAGTTATGGCATTTCGCCAGTAACACGGTTGACCATATCAGTTCCCAATTCATTTATGATATGGACCGGAAATATTTATTGGATAAATTATATGATCTTGCTTTGATGACTAACCACGAGATGGATTATTATGGCGTGGAGCGCCGGCTGCTAAATATAAATCCAACAGACTCTTAACACCCAATAACTTTTTTACAGGCAACGATAAACTGATCAGGGGGAGTGGCTATTCTATAAGTAAACACTCCCTGATTGGTGTGTAAATATAACAACCCCACCTCTTCCCTTACAGGACGGTAAGAGATATCAAATACATTTTCCAAAGCAAATCGGTAATCCCGGGATTTGATTTCTGTATCGGTCAAAATCAGCTGGTGATGTGTATCTACATAACGCTGTCCATCGAGATCAACTTTCCGCACGGTATCAATATAGGGCTGCACAGCTATCAATGGTCCACCTCCAAAAATATTCACAGTTTTGTATATTGTAGCGCATTTTTCGATTATTATCAGGCTTACTGTTTTTCAACTTAAAAAACAGTGATAACCTGGTTGACATTCTTCATCATGTTACATAGCATAATATATATGAACATATAATCATATAAACACATAAGGAAAGAAATGAGGGAGAAAAATGTCCCATCACCATCATCATCACGACCACACAACAGGAAATATTAAAATTGCTTTCTTTTTAAATTTCACTTTTACTATCATTGAAATCATTGGCGGAATTTTGACAAATAGTATGGCTATTTTATCTGATGCTTTACATGATTTAGGAGATTCATTATCCCTGGGTCTTGCCTGGTTTTTGCAGAAATACTCCAAGAAAGGAAAAACAAAAGACTTTTCTTTCGGGTATAAACGCTTTTCCCTGCTGGCTGCATTGATCAATAGTATCGTGTTGATCGTCGGGTCGGTCTTCATTTTAACGGAAGCGGTGCCTCGGTTGTTGAATCCGGAACAGCCCGATGCCGGCGGGATGATCATCCTGGCTATATTAGGGATCATCGTCAATGGCGCTGCAGTTTTTCGTCTTCGGGGCGGAGAATCGATGAATTCCAAAGTAATGACCTGGCACTTGCTTGAAGATGTATTAGGCTGGGCAGCTGTTTTAGCCGTCAGTATCGTCATGTACTTTTTTGATGCGCCGATTCTTGATCCTATTGCCTCCATTGGTATCACTGTGTTCATACTTTATAACGTAGTCAAAAACTTGTTCAAAACCATGAAACTATTTTTAGAAGGGGTCCCAGAAAATATTGATTATGAGGATATCATAAATAGAATGAACCGGTTGCCGAACGTCCAGTCGACTCACCACACCCATTTGTGGTCTCTGGATGGGGAACATCACGCGTTCTCGACCCATATTGTAGTATCTGAACATGCTACCAAGGATCAAGTTTGCACCATAAAAGAACAAGTAAAGGAAATACTAGAACCTATCCACCTTGATCATATTACGGTAGAAATTGAATATGAAGATGAGCATTGCTCCGTAATGGGGCATGACGAAGAGGAAGGGGGACTGCAGCATGGATGATTCCCGTTATACGGACCTTGATGAAGAAACATTATTTCTTGTTTCGCAAACATTCAAGGCGCTTGCCGATCCTACCAGAATCAGAATTTTAAACTTATTATTCAACCGGGAATACAGTGTCAATGAAATAGCGGAACAGCTTCACTTGCGTCAATCGACAGTTTCCCATCAGCTGCGTTTCTTGAAAAACCTGCGGCTTGTGAAATTCAGACGTGAAGGAACTTCCATTTATTATTCCCATGATGATGAGCATGTATTGAATGTGCTCCACGAAACCATCCAGCACGCCTTGCACCATTAGAAAAACTTGGCCAAGTGAAAACCGCGCCCGGGCAATATGCCTCGGCGCGGTTTTGTTTTACAGCTCTAACGTTTGAGGAGTAGTATCTCCTTTATTCATCAGTCTGATCTGCTCTGGAGTGATTTTAAGAATGATATAATTCGGGTCATCCGGCCCTTGGAACCATTTTTCCATATATTCGTTCCAATGCTGTTTTTTCAGACTTTCATCCTCTTTGATTTCTGCCTTCCCTTCTATTTCAAGGTAGGCATCACCAAAGCCTTCTCCTTCATAACCAATCAGTATATGGACGTAAGGATTCTCGTCGATTTCTTCTGCCTTGTGCGTATCCTTACTTGTTGGTGTATACAATATCAGCTCTTCATTAAAAAAAGTCATATAGCGGGAGTGCGGCCGATTATTTTTGACCGAGGCAAGGGTACCGACTTTATTATTCTCAAGTACCTGCAATACTTTATCTTTCAGTTCTTGGTTATTCATCTGTGAAATAACACCTTCCTTTTTTTACATAGCTTTCCTTAAGGAAAAGAAAGTTAAACACAGAAATATTTTTCCAGCATGAATACCCACATGAAAGTAAGCGCCTGCTGTAGATCTTCCGAGAGATTTTTCAGCTGTATATCTGTGACTCCACGCTTATAGACGCCGTGGCCGTCCAGTACCTTTAACCCCATTTCCTGGGCCATCGCCTCGAATTCCCACGGCATCATCGTGTTACATATGACATCTTCCCCGTATAAACGGCGATAACTATTTTTACGAGGGGCAGCGGTAGGTCCTAGTACCCCGATACACATTTTCCCACCAGGCCGCAAGATACGCTTCATTTCTTTCAGGGCATCTGCCGGGACCTCTGTCCATTCCAGACAATTGATGGCCATGATGGCATCATAGCTTTCATCTTCCACATCCAGTCCAGCCAGATCCCCCCGTCTGAACGTTAATTCCTCGCCCTCCAGCTGGCGTTTCGCACGCTCAATCATTTCCGCCGAGATATCAATGCCAGTCACCTTGTAGCCTGCTTCATGCAATTTGCAGGACCCATAGCCATCCCCACAGCCGATGTCCGCAATGGAGGATTCGGGTTTGATATGCTTCTGTAGAAAAGGAATGATTGTCTTACGGCTTCCTTCATCCCACATCGTTTTACTGTTTTCATTCCAAAAGTCTGCCCGGCCATCCCACTGCCGCTCGACTTCTTTATGCCATTCAAAATTATTATTTTTCATCACAATTATCCTCCTGTCTGCACGCCTCTTCCTAGTCTTCGACTGTCTATCGAAAATTCCTTTTTTAGAAAAGTTGTTGCAACATTCTTTTTCCTTCGTTATCATTGAAACACAAGATAAGCCAACAAAACTACAACAAAACACAATATATTGTATTAGCGAATAGCGGATGCCACAAGGCTTAATAGGGAATCTGGTGCAAATCCAGAACTGCCCCCGCAACTGTAAGTGCTGACGAAACGGATTTCCACTGTGCATGATGAGCATGGGAAGGACCGGAATAGAACGAAGCACAAGTCAGGAGACCTGTCACTATTCGCAGGAAGTTTCTACTTCTTCGGGGATTGAGAAGATGAAACGATGGAATAAGACAGCCTTCTTCTCTGTACGGCCTCATTATTCCATGGTTTCATCCGCTCAAATCGAGCGGGTTTTTTTATTCTTTTTAAAGGAGTGGAACCATGGAAGCAACTTTTACCCATAAAGAAACCAACTGGACGGACTGGCTGAATAAAGTCAGTCACCGCTTTCCCCATTTAGACCTGAATCAACTGAAAGACACCCAACCCAATACATCAAATGGTCAGGAACAAACCCAACAGCTGATTTTAGCATGCCTGGCTTTGATTGACGAAGAAGCACCGGATTGGACTTATGTTGCTGCAGAATTACAGCTGGAACAAATGTACGAAGAAAGTTGTACCAATCGCACTCATTCTCGCCCTTACCAGGGATTTCGTCACATGATCAGTCATCTGATAGACGAAGGAATCTATCATGCTGACTTATTAACCGTTTATACTGTAGCAGAAATGGAAGAACTGGAGGCTGCCATATGCCCTGATCGGGATAAGCTGTTTACCTATATCGGATTAAAAACCCTCCATGACCGCTACCTGGCTAAAGACAAACAAGGCAGATTATACGAACTGCCTCAGGAACGATTCATGATCATTGCCATGACCTTGATGGAAAAGGAACCAAAAACGAAACGCATCAGCCTGATCAAAGAAGCCTATTGGGCCCTCAGCAACTTGTATATGACCGTCGCGACTCCAACCCTGGCTAATGCGGGAAAAAGTTATGGTCAGCTGAGCTCGTGCTTTATCGATACGATTGATGACAGCTTACAATCTATCTTTGATAGTAACACAGATATTGCCAACTTAAGTAAACATGGTGGCGGCATCGGCGTCTACCTTGGGAAAATCAGAAGCCGTGGAAGTGATATTAAAGGCTTTAAAGGAGTCTCATCCGGCGTCCTTCCCTGGATGAAACAATTGAATAATACGGCAGTGAGCGTCGATCAGCTCGGTCAGCGCCAGGGAGCAATAGCTGTCTATCTCGACGTATGGCACAAAGACATCCTTTCCTTTTTAGACGCACGCCTGAATAACGGTGACGAACGGCAGCGCACCCACGATTTATTTTCCGGCGTTTGTATACCGGATGTTTTTATGGAAGCGGTTGAAGCAAGGGATGACTGGTATTTATTCGACCCACACGAGGTCAGACGGGTCATGGGCTTTTCCCTGGAGGATCTTTATGATGAAGAAAAGGGAGCCGGCTCCTTCAGGGAAAAATACCAGGCATGCATCGACCACCCAGACTTATCCAAGCAGTCCATCCCGGCAATCGAAATCATGAAAAAAATTATGGTCAGCCAATTAGAGACTGGTACACCCTATATGTTTTACCGTGATGAAGTCAACCGGATGAACCCGAATCGTCATGAAGGCATGGTCTACTGCAGCAACCTCTGTACGGAAATAACCCAAAATCAGTCTCCTACGATAGAAGAAGAGCACTATGTGAAGGATGGGAAGCTGCATATCGTTCGGGATCCTGGGGATTTTGTTGTTTGTAATCTATCAAGCATCAACCTTGGAAAAGCAGTGCCAGCCAATGTATTGGAGCGGTTAATATCTATCCAGGTCCGGATGCTTGATAATGTGATCGATCAAAATACAATCCCAGTCATGCAGGCGCAATTGACGAACCAAAAGTATCGCGGTATCGGGTTAGGCACCTTTGGCTGGGCTCACCTGCTTGCTCGTAAGCATATCAAATGGGAATCAGAAGAAGCTGTCCAGTATACGCATAAAGTTTATGAAGAAATCGCCTACCATACGATTCAGGCCAGTATGGAATTGGCTAAGGAAAAAGGCGCCTACCCCTCATTCCAGGGATCGGATTGGGAAACCGGCGAATTTTTCGCGAAACGTAATTTAAACCGAAACGAAAGTTGGGACAAGCTTATAAATCAAGTCTCAGAAAACGGAGTCCGAAACGGGTATATGATGGCGGTAGCACCGAATTCCAGCACATCCTTGATTGCCGGGAGTACAGCCAGTATCGACCCGATATTCAAAAAGTTTTATTCGGAAGAGAAAAAGGACTTCAGAATCCCTGTCACAGCTCCTGATTTATCATCAGAAACCTATTGGTATTACAAGGCTGCACATGAAATCGACCAGCACACCAGCATCGAGCAGAACAGCGCCAGACAAAGGTATATCGACCAATCTATCTCGTTCAATTTTTATGTCAAAAATACCATCAAAGCGAAAGAACTACTCGATTTACATGTACATGCGTGGAAAAGCGGCTTGAAAACCACTTATTACACCCGTTCCACTTCGAGCCAGGATAATTTTGAATGTGACAGCTGTTCATCTTAAGGAGGAATATTCATGAAGTTACAGGAAAGAAAATTGGTGGACCACGAAGCGCCTAATGCATCTACCGGGATTATTAACGGGAATAGCTCCAATGTGCTGAACTGGGATGATGTACGTTTTCCCTGGGCGTACCCGATGTATAAGAATATGCTGGCGAACTTCTGGATACCTAATGAAATCAACATGAGCAATGACATCAAGCAATGGTACACACTGTCAGACCAGGAACAAGACACGTTCAAGAAAATTATTGGTCTGCTCGCTTTTCTTGATTCCATACAAACGGACTACTCCAGTAAAATAGCTGATTATTTAACTGATTCGAGCCTTGCTGCCTTGATGCAGGTGCTTTCATTCCAGGAAGTGGTCCACAATCAGTCTTACTCTTATGTCCTGTCTTCCCTCGTCGATCAGCGCGAACAGGAAGCCATATTCGAGTACTGGAAGCATGATGAAGTATTGAAAGAACGGAATGAATTTATTACAAGAGGATACGAGTCATTCGCAGAAAATCCGTCACCAGAAACTTTCTTAGAGTCCATCGTTTATGATGTCGTCCTGGAAGGCCTGTTCTTTTACGCAGGGTTCTCTTTCTTTTATAACCTGGCCCGAAACGGCAAAATGGTTTCTACCAGTACGATGATTAACTATATCAACCGGGACGAACAGCTTCATGTCACGCTGTTCGCAAATATTTTTAAGGAAACATTGAAAGAAAACCCAGAGCTTGATGCTTCTCATTATCGTGGATTTGTGGAGAAGACTTTCCGTGAAGCGGCAGAGCTTGAAATTAAATGGGGACGTTATATTATTGGCGACAACTTCCCTGGCATCACGATGCCGGAGTTAGAAGACTATATTAAATTCATGGCTAATAAACGCAGCCGTCAACTAGGTGCCGGCAAACCCTTTGAAGGCTATGATAAGAATCCGTTGAAATGGATCCGTGCCTACCAGGAAGTTGATGAAGGTAAATCTGATTTTTTCGAACAGAAATCCAGGCAGTATACGAAAGTGTCCGAGGATAATGGATTTGATGAACTCTAGACATATTAGGGCATGAAGAGGCCTCCGCTAATATTGCAGTAGCGGAGGCTTTTTTTCACAAACATGCAGATGTCTCATATACGCAATTTATTTCTCATAAAGCGTTGGGGTGTCTCATTTATTTTGAAATTTGTCTATTATAATTCCGATAGTGTCTCTCTTATTTTCTTTTTTGTCTCATATACTTTGGATACTATCTCATTTACAGCTCTATTGTCTCATTTAATAAGCTGATCTAAGCTGATTTCGCTTCATACCGGCATTAAAAAAAGCATACTTTTATCCTATCTCTCACAACGTTCTCCCTAATTACAGAACGTTTGTTCCCCTTTTGTGAAAAATATGGTATCCTTGTAAATAGATATCGATCTTGTAGGGAGAGGTCGGCTAGCCCCATGTCCGAGGAAGAAGGGGGTGATGCCTATGATGGGTACGTATGAAGTCCTGATGGTGATGCTTGCGTTCGGCACCTTTATTCTTACGTTGCTCGCCCTGGTCATCAAACTGACCAATAAAAAATAGACCTCCCTATTAACCCTGGACAAGTTGATTGGGAGAGGTCTATTCCTGACGGCCGATCCCCTGGGGGAATCGATATCCTAGAGACCGCAGCGCCAACTGCGGTCTTCTTACCTTATGTCTGTACCACTTTAATGATACCACAAAATCTCAAAAATAGTATAATGAATCCCATTTTATTAGTGAAAATTTTAACAAACCTCAATTACTCAAATTTGAAAGCGAATGATTGATCATAACCACAATGGAAACAACTTTTCTCAAAAATGAGTCTTCAAGTAAAGAAAGTTTAAAAAACGAAGCAGCCTGTAAGCAGCTTCGTTCATAAGCCTTTTATTCCACCCAAGTATACATATAGTTCGAATCCTCATAATCCTTCGCCTGCTTTACCACTTTGAGCGGCCGGAACGTATCGACCATGACCGCCAGTTCCAGTGTTTCCTTTTTGCCAATACTGGCTTCGGTCGTTCCAGGATGCGGCCCATGAGGAATACCGCTCGGGTGCAGCGTTATCGAACGCTCATTAATCCCTTTCCTGCTCATGAAATTCCCTTCGACATAATAAAGCACTTCGTCACTATTCACGTTGCTGTGATAGTACGGAGCTGGAATCGACTCTGGGTGGTAGTCGAACAGACGTGGCACAAACGAACAAACGACAAAATTATGCCCCTCAAAGGTTTGATGGACCGGAGGCGGCTGATGGATTCGTCCCGTAATCGGTTCGAAGTCTTCGACGTTGAACACCCATGGATAAAGATAGCCATCCCACCCGACGACATCCAGAGGATGGTGGTTAAAGATATGCTTATGAACATGGCCCCGGGATTTAGTCAGTACTTCAAATTCACCTTTGTCATCGTAGGTTTCCAACTTTTCCGGCCCGCGGATGTCCCGTTCACAAAATGGGCTGTGTTCCAGCAACTGGCCATACTCATTGCGATACCTCCTGGGCGTCGTAATCTGACTGAACGACTCTACAAAAAAGATCAGACTTTCACTCTCCGGTACCAGACGATAAATGGTTCCAATCGGGATAACAATATAATCCCCTTTCCGGTAAGTAATCGTACCGAACATACTTTCAATCTTCCCTGCACCAGTATGAATGAATAACATTTCATCTCCGTCGCCATTGCGATAAAAAGCTTCCATCGGTTCAGTCACTTTCATGGTTCCCATCAATAAGTCTTCATTCCCGAGCGTATAATTCCGGGCATCTAACGCATTTCCACCCCTATCGGCTTCCGGCGTCTGGAAATGACGGTGCCTCAGTGCATCCTGCTCTTCAAATTCAGGCAGGTAGCTATACAACTGCTCCGCTTTTGTCACCTCGGTCGGCATGTGGTGATGATAAAGGATCGACTGTGTTCCTGAAAAGCCTTTCGTTCCCATCACTTGTTCACGAAATAATGTTCCGTCTTCTTTCTTAAACATGGTATGTCGCTTATGGGGAATCTCCCCTAAACTTCGATAAAACACCCGTCTCCCTCCTTCAACTGCTTATATAATTTTATTGGTCAGTTTTCCTAACCCTGAAATTTCAAGAGACACTTCATCCCCCGGCTCCAGCCACCGGTGTACATCTGTTCCTAACTCCAGAATGCAACCCGTACCAACTGTACCTGAACCGATCACTTCGCCAGGGTAAAGTGTGACATCTGCGGAAGCACGCTCGATCATTTCAGCAAACGAATAATGTATCGTCTCAAAATTTCCTGCCGAGAGAACCTTTCCATTTACTGCCGCTTTCATTTCCAGGTCATAACGCCCGTCTTTTTGAAAAGGAACCAGCTCATCTTTCGTGACCAGCCACGGACCAATCGAAGTAGCGAAATCTTTCCCCTTCGCAGGTCCAAGGCCGACCTTCATTTCCTGCTGTTGCAGATCGCGGGCACTCCAATCGTTCATGATGCAGTAGCCGAATATATAATCACCTGCCTCTGCAGCAGGTATATTCCGGCCTTGTTTCCCGATGACACAGGCGATTTCCAATTCATAATCCAGCCATCTACAGTTTTCCGGCCTGGCCACTTCTTCCTCCGGACCTTTGATCGCCAGGTGATTCGAAAAATAAAAAACAGGAATCTCATACCATTCGGGCACCACGTCGAGGCCGCGCTTGCCCCGCGCTGTCTTTACGTGTTCTTCAAAAGCATAGAAATCACGGACACTGACAGGCCGGGGCAAAGGTGCTAACAAATCCACCTCTTCTTTTCGATAGACTCCTGCATCATCTATATTCAAAGAATCTGCGAGTTTTTCAACCAGACCGCGATACGCTTCTTCTTTTTCAAGGAACGTCACTAAGTCTGCCGGCAATTCACCGTTTGAAGCCTCATGCATATCTACGACTACATCTTTGTCTATCCAGCCTGCAGCTATCTTTCTTTGTTTATTAATAAACGTGATATATTTCATTTTAATCCCTCAGGGCTTTTCTTCCGTTCTAACGTGAACGTTTCGGCAATCGCTTTTGTATAATTCTGGCCTGCCATCCGCCCGATTGGGTTCAATTTTTCTGTATCGATACGGCCACTTTCATATAAATCGTCATTTACCTGAACCACCTTCACCTTTCCAATCACCAGGCTTCCTGCTCCTGGCTCATTGCCAAAATGAAGCAATTCATGGAGCTCGCACTCCAGGTGCACCCTGCTCTCTTTTACACGCGGGGGCTTAACCGAAGTACTAGCTGCTTTCGTTAATCCGGCAGCTTCGAATTCATCGACACCATACTGATACTCGATGGCGGTATTATTCATTTGTTCGGCAAAATCTTCGCTGACAACGTTGATGACAAATTCCTTCGTCGCTTCAATATTCCGCAATGTATCCTTCTTCTCACCATCTGTCCCACGAAGCATAGGAGCAAAGCATATCAACATCGGATCGGCACAGATGCCGGTAAAAAAACTGAATGGGGCGAGATTCGCATTTCCTTCTGCATCCACAGTAGAAACGAAAGCAATCGGTCTGGGCAGCACGGAACCGATCAATAGTTTATATGCGTCTTTCCAGGCCAGGCTATCGGGTTTAATTTCCATGATTTATCCACCACGCTTTCTTAGTAGAAAAAGGGAGAACCGTAGTCTCCCTTGATTTTATTCTGCAGTTATAGCTTCTTTTAAAGATTTCCTCTTCGTTCCTGTTCCCGTTCGATAGATTCGAAGAGTGCCTTGAAGTTTCCTTCCCCGAACCCGCGGGCCCCTTTACGCTGGATGATTTCAATGAACATTGTAGGACGGTCAACGATCGGCTTTGTGAAAATCTGTAATAGATAGCCTTCATCATCCCGGTCTACGAGAATCTTCAACTCTCTTAATTTGTCGATTTCTTCATCTATTTCCCCGACTCGGTCGGACAGTTCATCGTAATAGGCATCTGGTGTATTAAGGAATTCCACACCGTTTGCACGAAGCTTGGTTACCGTATCGACGATATCTCCGGTAATTAAGGCAATGTGCTGCACCCCAGGGCCATTATAGAAATCAAGATATTCTTCGATTTGAGATTTTCTCTTTCCTTCTGCTGGTTCGTTGATCGGGAATTTGATCCGCCCGCCGTTGTGCATCACTTTTGACATCAACGCGGAATATTCGGTTGTAATATCTTCATCCGAGAAGTGGCGCATTTCCTTGAAGCCCATGACTTTTTCATAATAGGAAACCCATTCTTCCATCCGCTCTACATTTCCGACCACATGATCGATGGCGGCAATGCCGGCCGATTCATGAGGAACTTCGAAATCGGCTGGAAGGAACCCAGGCATGAACACGCCTTTATAATCTTTACGCTCCACCAAAGTATGGATCGTATCGCCATACGTTCCAATTACCGCTTTTTTCACTGGCCCATACTCATCATCGATCGTGAATGGCGGCGTAATTTCAATCGCACCACGAGATACCGCTTCTTTGTATGCTTTATCGACATCATCTACCGTAAGGGCGACGTCTTTCACTCCGTCTCCGTGCTTTTTCGTGAATTCAGCAACTCTGCTGCTTTCTGTCAATGTGCCCGTCACGACAATCCTGACCTTGCGTTGCTGCAGCACATAAGATACTGTTTCACGATTTCCTGTTTCCAATCCGGAATACGCCACCGGTTCAAACCCGAATGCCGTACAGAAAAAGTGGGCTGCCTGCTTAGCATTTCCAGTATAATATTCCAGGTAATCCACTTCTTTGACCGGGAAAAAATCCTCAACCGCTTCCGGCGCCTGTTTTTGTGTAACTTGTTCTTTCATACGTAATCCCTCCAACATTAATAATTCTTATTATTTCAAGTCAACGAATAGTAAATATGGTCGTTCTATCAAGGTCTGCACCCGGTTGGTGAATGAAACTGCCGTACCGCCATCTGCCACACGATGATCGAACACCATCGAGATATTCATCATCGAACGAATTGCTATTTCGTCCTCATTGACCACCATCGGTCTTCTTTTTGTTTTATGAAAAGCCATCAACCCAACTTCCGGATAGTTGATGATCGGGGTAGCCCCAATGCTGCCACCAAGCGGGCCGACATTACTGATGGTAAATGTACTTCCTGTCATCTCTTCACGCTTTAAGCGATTCTCAACAGCTTTTTGTGTCAATGCTTTCAGTTCTTCATGGATTGTCTGTAACGACTTTTTCTCTACATTTTTAAGTACAGGAACAATCAGACCTTCTGCTGTATCCGTAGCAATTCCGATGTGATGTTCCTTTATGATCCGGATGGCTTCGTTTTCTTCATCGAGTCTGGCGTTGAAAACCGGAAATTCCTGAAGTGCCACGGATACGGCTTTGACAAAAAAAGCAGTCGCCGAAATAGAAAGTTCCTCCTGCTTCAGTTCCTGTCTGATACTAAGCAATTCCGTGACATCTATTTCCTCAAAGTGCGTACAATGAGGAATGGTAAATAGGGATTGCGTCATCTTATTAGCAATCTGCTTTCTTCTGCCACGAAAAGGAATCGTCTCCGAATTTTCTGATGTGACTTCCGTTTGTTCTTCCACTTTAGCAGGGGCTTCAGGAACTGGCTCAGCAGCATAGCGTTTAACATCGTCCACTGTAATCCTGCCTCTGATACCGCTCCCTTCTACCTGTTCTATATCAACGTCAAGCTCGCGGGCTACCTTCCTTGTGTAAGGCGCAGCCTTGACACGCCGGTCCGGAGCCGTAACTTCGAACCTTTGAACCAGAGGGGCTTCCGCTTTCACTGGTTCTTTCTCTAATTCCACTGTAGCGGCGGTTTCCCGTTCCGCTTCGCCGGAGGTTTCAAGTACGACCACCGTTGTCCCAATGGAAATAGTCTTTCCCTCTTCCACCAACAGTTCCTTGACTACCCCGTGCTGTGGAGCTGGGATTTCTGCTGTCATTTTATCTGTAGAAACCTCTACCACCGGTTGATCGACAGTCACCTTATCACCAGGCTTCACAAGAAAATGTGTCACCTCTGCTTCGGTCATTCCCTCCCCGATATCATGAAGCTTTATTTCAACCATAGTCACCCTCCCCCGTCAAAACTTGATCACCTTTTCGATCGCATGCTTCACCCTCGCCGGAGTCGGCAGGTATTCATCTTCAAATCCGAAAAAAGGTACCGGTGAGTCAAAACCGGTCACACGCTCAACCGGGGCTTTCTGATAAAGAAAAGAGGTGTCGTTGACGATTGCCAGTACATCATTTCCCACTCCCCCGGTTCCATGTGCTTCATGAACTATGACTGTCCGTCCTGTTTTTTGAACAGATGCGGCTATCGTATCCCGATCGATTGGATAAAGGGTACGGAGATCAATCAGTTCACAGGAAACCCCTTTTGCTTCCATTTCTTTCACAGCCTGCGATGCGACAGGAACCATCGCTCCCCAGGTAATGACAGAAACATCATTTCCTCCCTGCAGCTTGTTCGCTTTCCCGATTTCGACGGTATATTTTCCTTCCGGCACTTCTTCCCGGGACGAGCGATAGCACCGCATCGGCTCTAAATATAAAACAGGATCCGGGTCCTCGATTGCCGCTATAAGCAGCCCTTTCGCATCCACAGGTGACGATGGACAGACGACTTTCAACCCGGGCATGTGGGTAAAAATCGCTTCCGTACTGTCGGAATGGATTTCAGGAGCCCGTACTCCTGCCCCATAAGGAGCGCGGATTACAATCGGCACCGTAAAATGTCCCATCGTACGGGAACGCAGGCGGGAAGCGTGCGTCATGATCTGTTCATACGCCGGATAGATGAAACCAAGGAATTGGATTTCAGCTACAGGACGCAGCCCATTGACCGCCATCCCGATCGCCGCTCCGATAAACCCGGCTTCGCTAAGCGGCGTATCCATCACCCTGTCTTCACCGAATTCCTCCTGCAGATGATCGGTGGCACGAAAGACCCCACCATTCTTTCCAACATCCTCCCCAAGAACGAGGACGTTTTCATCTTCGGCAAGCATCGTCCGCATCCCGTCGGTTATAGCCTGGACAAGCGTCATCGTCTTCTTTTTTACTGCTGTTGTTGATTCCATACGGGAACCCCCTTCTTCGCTTGGAAGTATTCCTGCTTTTGCTGCTGCAGCTGCCAGGTAGGTTCCGCGAATACATGATCAAAAATATCAGCGGGGTCTGCCGGCGGAAAGCTTTCCATTTCTGCCACCGCAGCATCCACCTCCTCAGCCGCCTGCTTCTGCATACGCTCTGCCCACGCTTCATCGAACCAGCCATTATTTTTTAATAGCCGTTCTACACGCAGGACCGGGTCCGTCTCTTCCCTTTTTCGTTCACTCTCCATCTGATCACGATATTTCGTCGGATCATCAGCAGTCGTATGGGCCCCATAGCGCCAGGTCACCGCTTCGATCAGTGTCGGTCCTTCACCGGCTCTTGCCCTGTCCATCGCTTTCAACGTTTCAAAATAAACAGCGAAAACATCATTGCCATCAATGCGAATGCCGGGAATATCATAAGCCAGCGCTTTCTGGGCAATCGTTTTTGTTTTCATTTGTTTTTCCATTGGTACAGAAATGGCATAACGATTATTTTGATTGAAAAACACTACCGGAGCTTCAAACACACTGGCCATATTCAACCCTTCATGAAAATCGCCTTCAGAAGTGGCTCCATCTCCAAAATAGACGATGGCAGCATTTTTCGTTCCTTTCCGCTTTTCCGCAAAAGCTGCCCCTACCGCGTGGGGAAGCTGAGTCGCGATGGGAATGCCAGGAGGGGAGATATTTTTCCCCTCCGGTGGGATACAGCCTTCATTTCTGCCATTCCAGAATAAAAGGATATTTCTCAAGGAGTGTCCGAACGTCATGGCTGCTCCATGATCCCGGTAAGAAGGAAACATCCAATCCTCCGTTTCCAATGCCAGTGCACTGCCCACCTGGCTTGCTTCCTGCCCTTCGTATGGCGCATAGGTGCCGATTCTTCCCTGACGCTGCAAGCTGATCCCCTTCTTGTCAAAAGTACGGATGCGGATCATGTGCTGGTAAAACGTCCTAGCCAGCTCTTCTGTCACCATTTCTTTGTAATCTTCGCCAGTAATATTGCCGTTTTCATCTACCCACTTCGTTATAGGAAACTGATTTTCCATCAAACCACCCTTTTTTTCATGGATGTTTACTTAATTTCTTACCGCCCATTTCGGTCGTTTCATATGGCTGAAGAAGCTGTTGCGCTGGGCACGGGATTCAATTCTTCTTTCACATAACAGATTGGATGCTTCCACTGTGCAGATACCACTGTTCATCGATTCCTGGAAAACATCCAGTAACGATGTATAAATCGCTTTTGTCTTTCTTAACACCCTTGCTTTATTCGGTTCGTACAATTCATCCGCTACCTGTATCAGGCCGCCTGCGTTGACGATATAATCCGGCGCATAAAGAATTCCTTTTTCCTGCAGTATTTTCCCGTGACGTATATCGAGCAATTGGTTATTTGCTGAACCTGCAACCGCTCTTACCTTCAACTGCTCGATCGTCTCGTCGTTGATGACTCCTCCGAAGGCACATGGTACAAAGACATCAGCGTCAACACTATAAATCTCTTTATCATGGACGACTTTCACAAACCCGTTATACTGTTTCGCTTTAGATAACACATCATCAATGGCCGATTGGTTAATGTCAGTGACATACAGGTTGGCTCCTTCCTGGAGCAGGTGCTCTGCTACTTTGGCCCCTACTTTTCCTAAGCCTTGAATGGCATAGGTCTTGTCACCAAAATCCGGACTTCCCCATACCGCCTGGTTGGTTGCCTTCACTCCATAAATGACACCTAATGCAGTCGGTACGGAGGAATCCCCGCTG
This sequence comes from Thalassobacillus sp. B23F22_16, assembly GCF_043496955.1. Lineage (NCBI taxonomy): Bacteria > Bacillati > Bacillota > Bacilli > Caryophanales > Bacillaceae > Thalassobacillus > Thalassobacillus sp. B23F22_16. Next base: position 46,823 of record NZ_JBIEKD010000020.1, read on the forward strand.
CCGCCGTATTCTTCTTCTACTCCTACGATACAGTTGGTTTCTTTCAGCGCATGGACAAAATCCCCCGGCGTTGTTCCCATATCTGTGCCGGTATAAAAGCGTCCATTCAATGATTCAACGAACTGCCCAAAAGCCCGGAATAACTCAGGATTTTTGTCTTTTGCCGGGTCGCCGATGATGACCGCTTTACCTCCCCCGAAATCGACATCGGCGGCCGCGCATTTGTAAGTCATTCCTTTCGAAAGACGCAGGACATCTTCCAAGGCTGCATCCACACTCTCATAAGGCTGCATCCGGCATCCCCCAAGAGCCGGACCAAGGGTCGTATTATGAATGGCGATGATCGCCTTCAACCCTGTCGCCTGATCGTTACAAAATAGCACCTGCTGATGTTCACTGATGCGTTCGAACATATCCATGTTCATGATGACTCCCCCTTTTGTCATACTTTTCTAGTAAGCGCTTTCACATTTCCCAAAAAAAATAGATTTATACTTTATTCTCTATTTGCAGCATTTCTTTTATCTTTACTTTTGGCAGAATAACCTGCTTCACTTCACCAGTTCCTATGATTTTTCCATCACTTTCCGCCTTCACCTCTGTAACGACTATATTACGTTTTAATGCTGTCACTGTCGCTGTTATTTGTACTTGCGTACCTTCAGGAGCAGGGTTAACATGTTTGACTGTGACAGCCCCGCCCATCCCTTCCTCCTCATCTTCTAAATAAGGAAGAATGATTTGCCTTGACGCCCATTCCATATAATAAACAAGGGATACAGTGGAAAAAGTCTCGTGGACAACTTCCCCTTCGAACTGGGCGAACATATCACTTGTCACCTTCGTCCTCACTGTTGCTGATTGTCCTTCATGCATACCAGGCTTCATTAGATTCCCCCTTATCCTATTGTTCTAGCAGCTATTCCTATGTATCCTGCCAACACAGAAGCGGTATCACCCCACTTTTGACAGGAAAGTTTGTGAAATCAGCTTAGCAAGGCTCGGTCACTGGCCATTTGTTCACCCCGTATCCGCTGGAACTCAGCCATCAGTTTATCTACAGTCAAATGTTTCTTCTCTTGTTCATCCACCTTCAGAATAATTTGACCTTTATCCATCATGATTAACCGATTACCTAAATCCAGTGCCTGCTGCATATTATGGGTGACCATCAGAGTGGTCAGATTATATTTCGCTACAATCTCTTTCGTCAGGTTTGTAATCAACTCCGCACGCGAAGGATCGAGCGCGGCTGTGTGTTCATCCAGTAAAAGGATGGCAGGTTCCGTGAAAGTGGCCATCAATAACGATAACGCCTGCCTCTCCCCACCTGAAAGGAGCCCCACTTTTACATTCAGTCTGTCTTCCAGTCCTAGATGGAGCGTTTCCAATACTTCTTTAAAATAGGCCCGGCGGCTTCTCGTTACCCCTTTTCGAAAGGTACGGTTTTTATTACGCGAATAGGCCATGGCCAAATTTTCTTCTATCGTCATTGTCGGAGCCGTCCCCGCCATTGGATCCTGGAACACTCTTCCGATCAGCTTAGACCGTTTATATTCCGGAACCAGGCTGACATCTTTTTCATTTATCCGGACCATCCCTGTATCCGGGAGAAGTACCCCGGAAATGATATTCATCAACGTAGATTTCCCGGCACCATTACTTCCAATGACTGTTACGAAATCTCCACCTTTCATGGAAAGGTCGACATCGTCCAGCGCTATTTTTTCGTCCGGTGTATTTTCATTGAATACTTTATGGATTCTATTTAGCTGCAGCACGTTGCTCTCCCCCACTTTCCATTGGCAGGTCTACCATGATTTCCTTATGCTTTTGTTTCTTCCGTCTCTTTTCACGATGGCTGTCAATCATTTTTGGAACCGTCAATGCCAGAATGACGATCGTAGCTGTAATCAGTTTCATATCTCCGGTTTCCAAAAATTCCACCCGAAGTGCCAGACTGACGACAATCCGGTAAATGATGGCGCCGCCAACTACCGCAAGCGTTGTTCTCGCAATTGTCTTCGTACCGAATAGCGCTTCACCAATAATGACGGATGCAAGACCGATAATGATCATCCCGATTCCCATACCGACATCTGCGAAAGATCCGTACTGTGCAATCAGAGCTCCGGAAAAAGCGACCATCGCATTCGATAAGCCAAGCCCAAGGATGACTAGCAGATTGGTATTGGCAGAAAAGCTTCGGATCATTCGTTTATTGTCCCCGGTAGCCCGTACAGCAAGGCCGATCTCGGTTTTCAAGAACATATCGGTTGCGAACTTGATCATTAAGGTAACCAGGATCATGAAAAATAGAATTGCCCAGGTGGAAGGCAGGCTGCCTCCCAGCCCGATCAACTCCAACCCTTTGTTCAGAATCGGATCGATTCCAAGCTTTTCCCAGAACGAAGAGACAGTTGTAAAGGCTGTCTCTTCATTGAGCAAAGGAATATTCGACCTGCCCATTATTCTTAAATTGATCGAATAGAGTGCGATCATCATCAGTATCCCGGATAATAAGGCATTGATTTTTCCAATGGTGTGAAGCATCCCGGTAATACAGCCCGCCAGAAAGCCAATGACCAGCGCAATGAGGGTAGCAACAAAAGGATTGCCGCCATTGACAATCATTATTGCCGCAACAGCAGCCCCTGTGACAAAGCTTCCATCAACGGTCAAATCGGGAAAATCCAGGATGCGGAAGGATAAGTAGACCCCTAAGGCCATGATGGCGTAGATGATACCTGATTCTAGTGAACCAAAGATTGCTGTAAACAAGTTGAATCATCCTTTCTGCTTATTCACCTTCGAAAAATTCTGCGATGTCGCTCCACTCATCCTTGATTTCAAGACCTTGTGCTTCTGCTGCATCTTTATTGATAACAAGTTTCAAGTTTTTAGGGTAGGAAACTGGAATGTCAGAAGGTTCTTTATCGCCATTCAATACCTGGGCAGCCATTTCACCAGTTTCATAGCCGAGGTCTTTATAGCTGAATCCACTGCCAGCTACCGCGCCAGCTTCCACGGAATCCAATTCACCTGCGAACATTGGAATATCTTCTTTCTGAGCAACATCAATAACAGATTCCAAAGCAGAAACCACCGTGTTATCCGTTGGGATATACATGGCATCGACACGCCCTACTAATGATTCAGCAGCTTGTTTCACTTCTGCAGAAGTAGAAACGGAAACAGGTACCAGCTCAACATTTGTGTCTCCTAATACTTCTTTAATGACATCTACTTGTACCGTGGAATTTTGTTCTCCTGAATTATAAATGACACCGATTTTTTCAGGCTGTAATTCATCTACGATAAAATTGATAGTTTGAGGGATAGCATCTGGATGTGTATCAGAGGTTCCCGTAATGTTATCACCTGGTTCCTCAAAAGACGAAACTAAATTTGCTCCGACTGGATCTGTAACCGAAGTGAAAATGATCGGGATATCTTTGGTTGCATTCAGCGCACTTTGGGCGCTTGGAGTAGCATTAGCAAAAATCAAGTCTACTTTGTCACCGACAAAGTTGTTGGCAATCGATTGGGCATTATTCATATCACCCTGTGCAATTTGTACGTCGTATGTAACATTCTCCCCTTCGACATACCCATTCTCTGCAAGGGCTTCTTTGAATCCTTCAAAAGCTGCGTCTAAGGACGGGTGTTCCACAATCTGTGTGACACCGATTGTTACTTTTTCATCACCGGAAGCATCACTGGCACATCCGGCAAGTAAAGCCATGCTCGCAAACAACAGCATCATAACTCCCATTAATCCTTTTTTCATCTTGGTCCCCCTTAAAAATTTTTATCATAATAGAAATGCCTCCCCGGCAACCGCCTCATAAGCACTTCCATCATCACCAATTTAAGTTAATATGATAAACAACATACATAACGTGTTATTACCGTTATATTATCACTGACATCAGATTACGTCAATTTGTTTTCAGAATATTTACCATTGTTTTATTATTATTAATTCGACTGAAAACCTCAATCTCCTGCATGATTAGGAGATATCTGCCACCCCCTTTCGCCCTTTTATGTTTTTAAGGATCTTCAATAATAGAACCGAAAAGTCGAAGACTTGATTTCGAGATGATTGTGAGAGTTTAGGTGCGTTGGGGAAGGATTCGCTTTCCGCGGGGAAGACGGCAAGCCTCCTCGAGCTAAAGCTCTGCGGGGTCTTGCCAGTCTATCCTTTCCCGCAGGAGTCTCAACCTTCCCCCACGCCCCTTGCCATATATGAGACTCGAAATCGCCCAGCCCTACTTAGTGAAGAAAACCCTCTCACAATGCTAAATTGATCGGTATTTTCTGTTCCAAAAGTACGCTATTTTTGATAGCAGTTTCAAGATGCTAACAAACGTATGGTGGCTGGGAAAACGGTGAGACTCCTCGAAAATGCTACGCATTTTCTTCGTGCGGTGTTTATTCAAGAAGCTTATTCAAAGTCCTGTGGGAATAACATGAGCGGTGAGATCCCGCAAGGCGGAGCCTGAGGAAGCTCACCACATGCCCATGGAAAGCGATCCGTTTTCCCGGCCACCATAATCGCAACCTAAAGTCTCGAATTTGAGTCTTCAGCAATTGGGAACTTATCTGTGAAATTAGAGACAAAAAAATACTGCAGCTATTTCAGCTGCAGGTTATTTTACATAGTTAGAATTGAAGTTCTCGTGTAACTGCTGGATTCGGGACGCCGCATCATTCATCATCATATCGATAAGTTCAGCAACAGAAGGAATATCAGAAACGAGCCCCGACACTTGTCCTCCGTTAATGAAGCCTTCATCCAGCCGCCCTTCGATTGCGCCAATTTTATGATAATCTTCAGAAGTCATTTCATTGAACTTTTCTAATGGCACTCCTGTTTTTTCATAATCAAGTAACTTCTTGCTATAAGGTGTATTCATCACTCTTCTCACTCGGCCAACCGACCTGCCGACAATCATCGTATCGTTTTCTTTCGCTTCCAGCAGCGTCCGTTTGTAGGCTTCATGGAACGGCGCTTCTTGTGTAGCGATCAACCTTGTTCCCATTTGTACACCGCTTGCTCCAAGCGCGAGTACAGAAGCCAGTCCTCTTCCATCTCCAATGCCCCCTGCTGCCAGTACCGGAACTTGGACAGCATCGACGATTTGAGGAATCAACGTCATGGTTGTCAACTCAAGGTTAGAGTTGATCCCGGCTGCTTCATAACCTTCCGCCACAATGACATCTGCTCCTGCCTGTTCAGCTTTGACCGCCTGTTTGACGGAAGCAGTGACGGTAATGATTTTCCTTCCATGTTCTTTCAACACAGGGATCAGCGGAGCAGGATTTCCCGCTGATAAGGATACTACTGGTACCTCATGCTTAAGGATAAGATCGATGGTCTCCTCTAAATATGGGGTCACTTTTATCGCGACATTGACGGCAAATGGGCGGTCCGTCCTTTCTTTTGTTTCCACGATGATGGACTCCAGTTCGTGAGGAGCCATCGTCCCTGCCCCGATGGTCCCCAAACCGCCTGCTTCAGAAACAGCGGCAGCAAGTGGAGCATTACTGATATTACCCATACCACCTTGAATAATCGGATTGCGAATATTTAATAAATCACAAACATGCTTCATAATTTTCCCCCTTCGTATAAATAATGTTATAATATTTTTAATCTTTACACAACGACAAGGAGGAAGACAATGTTACATACTTACGGAGGAAAGCAGCCTGAAGTAGATGATACGGTATTCATGGCCCCAGGTACCCATATAATCGGAGATGTCTCTATAGGAAAAGAATCAAGCATCTGGTTCAACGCAGTCTTGCGAGGAGATGAAGCTCCAATTAAAATCGGGGAACGCTGCAGCATCCAGGATAATGCGACCTGTCACCTTTATGAAGAATCTCCGCTGATCGTCAAGGATGAAGTGACGGTCGGCCATAATGTCATCCTTCACGGGTGCACGGTGGAAAATCGCTGCATCATCGGGATGGGCTCGACGATTCTGGATGGAGCAGTAATTGGAGAAGAATCAATCATTGGAGCCAACACATTGATTCCCCCAGGGAAGAAAATCCCGCCGCGTTCGCTTGTAGTCGGATCTCCCGGAAAAGTAGTCCGGGAACTGAACGAAAAAGACTTCGAACTCATCCAGCTATCGATTGATACATATGTCCAGAAAGGAAAAGAATACAAAAACCAAATTAAATAAACTGATGCAGTTATTTTCCCGCCCTGTTGTTCCTGCCATGGCAATAGACACCTCGGAGATACAGAAGAAATGATAAAGGGGCTGTCCCAAAAGTCCTCTTTAAAATGAAAAAAACCACGAAGAAATTGATTTTTCTTCGTGGTTTTTTCATTGTGAGCTTATTTCCTCCCCGAAACAGCCGGATCAACTCCGCCTGTTTCAGGAAGTTGTGGGCAATGGCGACCAGCCCAAACTCTATATTCACTTTATCGATGCCCCGGAGAGAAAATCTCCGGAACGACCGATTGCCTTTGATATGACCGAACACACTTTCCACCTCAACTTTTCGTTTGGCGTAGATTTGTGCTCCTTCGTCACACCAAAGGCTTTCCCTTGCTTCCTTCTTCAGTTGTTCATATGCCGGGTTATAGTAAACACGCCGGTTTCCTTTTGCTTTCGTGCATTTTTCTTTTATAGGGCACCCGGTACACGCTTCACATTCATAGACCTTGAAGGCTCGCGTGTATCCGTACCGATCGGTACGGTGAGAACGGAATTGAAAAGGGACCTTTCGTCCATTCGGACAAATATAATAATCCCCTTCTTCCTTGTACTCCCAGTTCATAACCTGGCTTGGGTCTTTCTTGAACGAACGAGACTGCTCTTTTCGCATCGTGTTATAGGGAATGAGTGTATCAAACCCTTCCTTCTTTGCGTATTTGTAATTGGTTTCTCCACCATAACCTCCATCAGCGACAATTGTATTGGGGAACGGAAGGTCTGTAGCCTGCAGTTTTTGTATATGCGGTTCAAAACAACGGGTGTCCGTAGGACGCTGATGGATCGAGTAGCCGATGATGAATTGGTTTTCTGTTCCTGCCTGCACATTATAACCAGGTTTCAGTTGCCCGTTCTTCATATGATCTTCTTTCATTCGCATAAAGGTGGCATCGGTATCTGTCTTGGAAAAACTATTTCGATCACCGAAGGTGGCCAACTGGGTTTCATACTTTTTCAAACGAGGAAGGTAGTCCTGACTCAACGTTTTATAGATACGTCGTTTGGCACGGAATACTTCCTTTTTTTCTTTCTTCTTTTCCTTATCATTTTCTTCTTCGACGGCTTTTTCCGCCTGTTCTACCTGAGCTTCTACCTGCTCGACAACTTTTTCGAGTTGCTCCGAAGTTACTCGCTTGGCAGGAGACCCCTCATCAGTGAGTATTTTTTCATCCATCTCAATGGCATCTTCAATATCCGCGAACGTTTGATTTAATTTTTCCTGTAGTTTTTCTTCGTAACGTTGGACGGATTTTCTCCACACAAACGTGTATTTATTGGCATTCGCCTCGATTTTGGTTCCATCAAGGAAGTAGTTGTCCATGGATATGTATTCTTGGTCGATCAGAAGTTTAATCAACTCCGTGAATAAAGGTTCAATGATGGCTTTCATCCGTTCTGAGCGGAATCGGTTGATGGTTCGGAAATCTGGTGTCTGTTGGCCGGCCAGCCACATCATCGGCAGATGTTCCCGAAGTGCTTTGGCGATTTCGCGGCAGGAATAGATTTTTTGCGTGTAGGCGTATAAGATAACTTTTGTCATCATTTTGGGATGATAGGAGCTCCGGCCGCCGCCTTGATATTGGGAAAAGAAGATGTCATCGTTCACCTGTTCCACCATGGCGTGAATGACCCGGACCACATGGTCCTCAGGAATTAAATCACTGAAGTCCATTGGTAGAACCAATTGCCCCATGTTATAATCAATGAAAGTAGCTGAAGAGTTACTCATAAAAAAATCGCCTCGCTTTTCGTTTTTTGTTGGTTTGGTCGCTTACATTATAACGAATGAGGCGATTTTTTTGTATGTAAAAAAGAAGATTTTTGCATTGTTGATGGGCAATTTGGGCAGGGAAACGATGAGACTCCTGCGGGAGAAGCAAGGCTGACGAGGCCCCGCAGGGCGTAGCCCGAGGAGACTTGTCGTCTTCCCCGCGGAAAGGGAATCGTTTCCCAGCCCCACTTTTCCGATATCAACAATAAACGAAAAAAGCTGCCCCAATTAGTCTGTTACAGACTTATGGGACAGCCCCTTTAAGGTTCGATCATCAGTGGATGGTCCATAGCATTATATGATTCATCTTTATGCTTGATTTCATTTCCTTCTTTGAAGACTTGCTCAAAGAAACGGGAAGCTGGCTCTGCTAATGTCCGGTAATAGTCACTGAACAAAGCAGCCGCGTGATTTCCAAGCCATTTCGTCGGCAGCAATTCTTCCGGAAGACCTGGGTCGACGAATAAGAATTTCCGATATTCATGAACAAGACTGGTTCTTTCAACGAAACATTCCGCATCGGACATTTCCCCTTTTTGAATCTTGTTACGATCGATAATGTATTTCTGGCTATAATATGAGATAAACTCATTGTATTTCTCATTGATTTCATCGAGGTTCCAGCATTTTTCCACGAGGGTGGCATCATTGTTCGGGCCTTTATATTCCGATTCAAAGAAATCGACGTAAGGTTCAATCTCATATTTTTCAATAAGGTTCTTCACCTGTTTCTCTAAATCATTCGGGGATATCCATGTACTTGTCGACATGGCACCGAAGCCGCTCCACACTAATTCTTTTCTAAACTCATCACGGGCATTTCTTTTCGTTTCAGGAATCGTGTACATCAACATGCGCCACTTTCCATCCCATTCCGCAGGTTTGAATTTAAAAATACGGTCTGCCGCTTCTTCCATACGGTCTATGCCACGCTCGGTCAAATAATAATAGCTTTTATTCCCTTTCTTTGTCGACTCCACCCAGCCTTGCTTATACATACGGGAAATCGCTGCACGTACTGCCTGCTCATTATGGCCGAATTCTTTTAAGAGCGTAATCAAACTGCCAATCCAAATTTCATTGCCATAATGTCTAATATAATCACCGTATAATGTGAATATCATCGAACGTGTATTCATGCCCATGCCTTTTAACCTCTTTCTTTATCATCTATGATGAAGTTCTATAATTGTCAGAAAATAATGATACCACATACGTGACGGTTCTGCAACGAACCGGGACTTGAACGTTACTAAAAAATGCGCCCAGCTGATGGCCAGGCGCATGGATTATTCGTTTTCTTGCGAGTCTTTTTCTTCTGGCCATTCAGGACGGAAACCATTTTTCAATTCCCGGATACTATACCCCAAGTCCATCTGCAAGTGCGGATAATCTTTAAAACGCCGCCAGTCCCCACCCCAGTCAAAACCAAGGTCTTTGGCTATATCTACGACTTCCATCCAATCAGAGTCACCGTTGTCATTGCCATCGTATTCTGTATCCCAAATAATATCCCCATTTTCATTCCTCAACGCAAAGTCGATGGCCAAACCATAATTATGATAGGATTCACCGCCTTCAGCGTAGGTAACGATGTCACCATCTTCGGACCTGCCGCGTTCATAAATTTCTTCTTGTTCTTCAATGGTCCGGAAGCCCTCCGTAATGACTACATCAATCCCCTTATCTGCCGCTCTGTCAATGAGCTTATCCCGTTTTTCAGCTACAGTTGGATGTAGTTCTGTCGGCATCGGGTCGTTCCCTTTTCTTTGAGGAAATTCAAACTCCATCTTTTCATTCTTCATATAAAAGACAAAGAATAGCACAATGGCTGTAAATATAATCAATCCCCCGATGAAACTAAGGATTTTATCAATCAATCGATCCCCTCATTTTCTGTGAATTTCCATGTGTTAGTTATATCTAACATGACTGAAGTTATGATTTCAAACTCTAAGCTTAATGGGATGTAAACAAATGCAGGAATCTACAATTTTTTACAGAAATAGATTGGTAGGATATCTAAATGGGGGCAATGTTATGACAAAAACAAAAAACTACCAGAAGAAGGTCCAGTTAACTATTGGTGTTCTCGTTATCCTGTGCCTGTTCATCGGTACGCAATTTTTTATGGGAGATCCCGTCATGGATGCTACCCTTTCGGAAACAGAAGCGGAGGATAAAGAAAAAGAAGAGATGGACATTCCAGTACAATGGAAAGAAGTTGAAACGAAAGAGGAGATTTATGAACACTTCGAGTCATTTATCCCCTATTTAAAAACAGCTGCTGATAGAGGGTTATTCCAGGATATAAATCAAACAGTAACCATACAGGATCATAGAGGAGAAGTGTACCTGGATAAGATCTGGTTTTCCAGCCAGGGTACTTTCCTTTATTACAGTTTAAGTGTCGAAGATATAGCCGACCTGCCGAGCAATCACCATAATATTGGAATGAATGGGGTTTCCATTGAAACCATGGACGGAGAACTTTTCCCTCATTCGCCAACCATGCACTCTACAATTCCGGAAAAAGCGGTATATGAAGGTAATGTATACCTGCTTGCATCAGGAAGCCCTATCCTTGATGAAGAAGGCAGACCTGTGGAAAAGATGAATGAAACCGTATCCGCCTATTTTAATGTTACACTCCCTGATGGCAGTTATCGGACGGAAGAAACCACATTAGGTTTGGAATATGATTTAAAGGATAACCTGCTCGCTTCTTTCCCGATTGAACAAACCCTTGAATTAGAGGACGGGGATATCTATATAAAGGAAGTTAATCTCGACGTCATGTCGACCGAGCTGCAAATTCAAGTGGAAGAGGAACAAAATCACCCGGTACAGGTAGAAGGGCAATTGAAAACAGAAGATCAAGCACACCCTTTTCATATTTATTTCGATCAACCCAGGGCAGAACAGCAAAATAAGGAACAAGCCATCTACTCGGCTTATACCAGTCCTTTTTCTGATATACCGAGTGATATCGAGCTTTCCTTTATAAAAAGCAGTACCATTAGTGACCAATCCTACAGCTTTGCACTGGATGTAAGTGATTTTGAAGAGTGGAGAAATGATGAAGACGCTTCTTATCAATTGACAAAGATCGAAAGCGCTGATGAAAAGGTCATCACAGAAATATTTGATACAGAGGTGCTGATAGACAGGCTGGAGTACAATCATGAAGGTGCAGAATTGACGATCCGTTACGATTACTCTGTTGAAGAAGATACCGGAAGTTTTTTGAGTTTAGAAGCTCCAAGTTTTCTTCATAAAGGGAGTGAGCCTTGGCTGGATACCAATATAACCATCAAAAATGAAAATGACGAATCACCGCTCTCCCAGGCTAATATCCATAGAATGGAACAAAACAGTTTCACGCTTATCTTACCATCATCTTTTCTTGAAGAATCCGAGCAATTGAACATAACTGTCGAGGACTTACTGCATACCAGAGAAGTCAGCGAAAAGCTTACGATCAACACATCAGAGTGACCTGTAGCCGGCAAAACTTAATACTAACAACCTACTAATAATACGGCACGCACCCGAATACTATATTATTCAATAGAAATGTGGATCTCATTAAAGAAGGGCGTGTTGTCTAGATGTCCAAAGTATCAGATGGTGTACAAGATGCATTAGCAGGTGTTGAAATTACGTCCTCTCGAAATAATGGACCAGTCCAAATTGCAGGAAATACAGAAGGCTTACAATGTATAGGTATTGGCACAGATGCAGCCGTCTTCCGCCATATCAACACACCTTCGTTTGCATATAAGGTATATGCCAAAGATAAAGTATATAAAAAAGATATAGAGCACTACGTCTACAAAGTATTAGGGAAGACAGAAACCTTGCCAATGCTTTATGAGACCGGGGACCGCTACCTAAAATTAGGCTACGAAGCAGGTCCTACCTTATATGACTGCCTGGTGCAGGGCATCCATATTCCCGCACAGGTCATCCTTGATGTCGAGGATACAAGGAGTTATATACGAGAATGCGGATTAAATCCAAGGGATATACATTTGAAGAACATCCTCTTGCAAGAAGGCCGGGCAAAGGTCCTGGACGTATCTGAATATGTCATGACTGGTAATGATTTTCGCTGGGAGCATTTAAAAAAAGCGTATGAATGCTATTACCACTTCATCGATGGTAAACCTGTTCCCTATTGGCTTATGGAAACCATTCGTAAATGGTACAACCATTCCCCTAAAGATTTTGATACAATTGATGAATTTATGAAGAAAATAGCTAACCTGACCATGTTTAAAAGATGAAAAAGAGGGCTGGCGAAAATATTTCGCCAGTCCTCTTGATTATTTCTAACCTTTTATGCCTCGTTTACAGCCGGTGACTTCGCTTTTTTGTTTTTCGTTCTCCTTCTTCCAGGTTTCACTTCCTGGCGAGCAGCTTTGAAAAAGGAAGCTCCCATAAGAAGAACGACGAATGAGAATGGAAGTGCAGCGATAATCAGGACATTTTGCAATCCTTGCGTCCCGCCAAAGTAGACAATTATAGCCGCCATCGCAGACAATGTTAATCCCCAAATGATTTTCACAGCACTGGAAGGATTCAGTGAACCTCCCCCGCTTAACATGCCCAGTACAAATGTGGCTGAGTCAGCTGAGGTGATAAAAAAGATGGCGATAACGAAAATCGTGATGAGGGACATCAGTGTACCTAATGGGTAATGCTGTAACACACCAAAGGTTGCTGTTTCCATCGCATAATCAGAGATAACAGCGATGCCATTTTGTTCAAGATTAAGTGCAGAAACACCAAATACCGCAAAGAAAATAAAACAGACAAGTGATGGCACTACCAGCACACCAAGCATAAATTCTTTAATGGTACGCCCTTTGGAAATCCGGGCAATGAAAATACCGACAAATGGCGACCAGGATATCCACCATGCCCAATAAAATATCGTCCAGCCATTGATCCAGGACCGGTTATCCTCATTCAACGGAGCGATGCGGAAGCTCATATCGAAGAAGTTAGTAATGTATCTGCCAAGCGTATCGGTAAACATATTCAAAATATATAGGCTCGGTCCTACAAGGAACAGCAGGATCAACAACAGGAAACCAAGCCCCATGTTAATATTGCTCAAATATTTGATGCCTTTATGGATCCCGACCATGCAGAAATGATAAATAACGCGGTTGCGACGGCTAATATCAATAGTTGGAATCCATAATTATTAGGAGTACCGAATAGGAAAGAGAGTCCTTCATTAATTTGGGCTGAGCCAAACCCTAAGGTAGCGGCGACTCCTACGACAGTAGCAAAAACTGCTAACGTATCAATCAATTTACCTGGAGTACCACCCATGCTCTTTTCTCCGAATAGAGGAACAAGTGTGGCGCTGACCAGACCGGGGTAACCTTTATGAAACTTAAAGTAGGCAAGTACAAGGGCAACTACACCATAAACGGCCCATGCATGGACACCCCAATGGAAGAAAGAATACTGCAGGGAGTCTTTGATCGCTTGATCTGTCCCTACTTCAGCCACGGGAGCACTTAGGAATGCATGAGAAATTGGTTCCGCAGTGGTCCAGAACACCATTCCCATCCCCATCCCGGCACTGAATAACATCGCAAACCAGGTGGGCAGCTTAAAGTCAGGACGGTCGTTTTCTTTTCCAAGCCGGATTTTTCCAAAGCGTGAAAAAATCAAGTAGACACAAAAAACCAGCATAATCATCACAATCAATAAATAATACCAGCCGAACATATCCGAGATATACCCGGTGACATTGCCGGATACTGTTTCCAGGTGATCCGGAGCGAATACTCCCCAAGCCACAAAAGCAGTACATATGGCAATCGAATACCAAAAGACTAACGTTACGTTTTTCATAGCTCCTCCTTTTATGTACGTTGAGATGTTTGGCAAAGGATTACAGTTTAATATACTTACCCTATTTTGTCCAAAACAAACGGCTTTCTCAGGGGCTTGATTGCAGAAAAGGAGTCCAGGCATATTTCCTGCACTCCTTTTCTTTATGGAAATATATTACATAACACCAATTGCCGTGTTGTTTACTCGCTTACGTGTTCAACCCTTCCCCCAAACTCCTTTGTGAAGCGGTCCGCCATTGACTTTATTATAGCGAGGTTCCAATCCTTCTGTCTGTTATTATGTATGTCGATCCATAGCCTGGCTTTCTTAGGCCAATAGGTGATTTCTAACACGCCTTTTTCATCAGGCTTCTTTACATGCCAATGAACCGAACCTTTTTTCGTACTGAGTGTGGCCTTCTCGGAGATTAATAGTTCAAATTCTGAAATAATCCCCTCAATCTCTTCACTTACCATGTCTTCATCCAGGGGCTTTATTCGATCTAACTGGGATTCTTTAATTTCATAAGTTAACATTTATTCTCCCCTCCAATAGCAATCTATTCCGAACCTGCCTTGGCAGGTCACCTAAATTTTAACATAATCTATTGGTATATCTGTTTTCTTCTATTCAATAAATATACCTCTATTATTCATAAAAAGGAATATTCTTCTAATGCATTAGTCCTTTTCATACGGGTTAAGAATTCCCTACCAACTCTTTATTTTATGGGTAAAAATATTTGTTTTTAGTAAAATAACAGAAATGTATTTGAAATCTACCAGATGAATGTAGTTGAATATTCATAAAAGGGGAGGTTTACATATGCAGAAAATAATAATTACTAGACTGCTAATCTTAACATTTATAGCTTTACTGCCATTAACTGCTGCGGCAGAAGCAGTATCAGCAGAAGAAGAGAAAAAACAGAGTCCGTTTAATTCAAAGCATTACGATTACGTAACCTATGAAGAAATTGTAGAACAGCTGCAACATATCGAGAAGGAAAGCAATCGTGTATCGATGGAAGTGGCAGGACAGTCCACAGAAGGGCGGAATATCTATGCTGTAACTATCAGCGACCCTGCATCCAAAGGAAAATACGGAAAAATCCAGGCACTAAGAAATAAGATGTTCAAGAATCCTGGCGACGCCCAGGATTGGGTAGACAAGCATCCGGACTTCAAAGTACCTGTATTGATTGATGGATCCATCCATGGTACGGAATTCGTAGGATCTGACGCTGTCTTGAAACTGATTGAACGTTTTGCCTTCGAAGATGATCAGGAAACGACCGAAATTCTTGAAAATAACATCCTGATCTTCAACGTAGTCGTCAATCCTGATGGACGTGTTGATGCGACAAGGTTCAATGCAGAGGGAATTGACTTGAACCGTGACTACATCACCCAATCGCAGCCGGAAACAGAAGCTTCTGTTAAATTGATGACCGAGTGGAACCCGATGGTATTCCTTGACCTGCATGGCTATGTCAATTATTCAGATGAGAAGCCAGGCTTGATCGAGCCGACTACTCCACCGCATAACCCGAACTATGAATATGATTTATATTCCAAGTGGGCATTAAATCAAGCAGAAGCAATGGAAAAAGAGATCGTTGAGAATAAAGAAAACTATCAATCTGACCTCTATCAGAACCTGGAAGGCGTCCATATCCCGGCTCGTGATGCTGAAGCAGGATGGGACGACTACCCACCAATTTTCGCACCGATGTATGCCATGTATCATGGGGCATACGGAGCTACCATTGAGGCGCCTGACAACACGTGGGACGGGGTGGAATGGCAAATCAATTCCGTTATGGGCGCATTGAAATTTGCTACAGAAAACAAGGATGAAATGATTAAAGACCAAATTGAAATTTTCGAACGTGGCATCAACTTCCAGCACCCGGACCATGAGGAAGGACACTTCCCACATGCCTACGTGCTGCCTGTTGATCAAAGTGATCCGAACGCTACGCACAAAGCAGTAGAACATTTACAACAGAATGACATTAAAGTAGAAGAAGCGAAACAAGCATTTACAGTTAACGGCGAACAATACGAAGCAGGAACCTTCATCGTTCCTATGGATCAGCCTAAAGCAGGCCTTGCGAACACCATCCTATGGAGCGGCGAGGATATCAGTGATGATACGTCAGCGATGTATGATATCTCTGCCTGGAGTTTCCCTGAATTGTGGGGATTTGAAGCGATTCCGGCAGAAAAGGAGCTTGAAGTTCAGTCGGCTCCTGTCAATCAAGTAACAACAAGTGGTGAATTATCAGGAAAAGGGCCATACCTTATTCCGAACAGTTCTACAGAAGCTGTTGCTCTTGTCAATGCATTAATCGAGCAAGGCATTACCGTTTACAAAGGTGAAAATGGCGACTTCTATGTCGAAAAGCAATCTGGAAATACTTTGAATAAGCTTGCCAAAGAGTCAGGCTTGAAACTTCCTACAGAAGAAATCCCGGATAATGCGGAAGAATTAGAAAATGTAACAGTTGCCATCCTGGAAGATGGCGGGATGAACAAACAACAGTCCCACGCAGGAACAAGAATTGCCTTAGAAAAGCTCGGCTTTAATGTCGAGGAAATTACTCCACCTGAAGTAGCTGAGCAAGGATTGAATGCCTACGATGTATTTGTATACAGCGGCACCGAAAGCCTCATTTCTTATGATTTGCGGGAAGCCAATCAGCCATTCGGCCTCGAAGATGAACAGCAATTTGAAGCTTTCCAGCAACAGGTAACAGACTTTGTATCTGATGGAGGCCAGTACATCGCTATTGGTGCAGGAGCATCCAAAGCGTCCAAAAAGCTCGGTTTGACGAATGTGGAAATCCAAACAGGAGCACGAAACAGCAATGGAATTGTGAGTGTCGACTACCAGGATTCTTCGTTGACGGCAGGCTATGACAGCGATGATATCGGCTTCGTTTATAGCCCGGTATGGTACACCAGCCTGACAGACCAGACTGTCGCAGCCTCATTTGCAGAGGAAGACTTTTTCCAGTCAGGATTTTGGAAGAACAGTGAACAGGCAGCCGGTGAAGCGGTGATCATCCAGGAAAATGATCAGGATGTAACATTGATCGGCTTAGAAGCTGGTTTCCGTGACCATACGTCTTATCTTTACCGTTTGCTATCTAACACTATTTTTGATTAAACAACGAAACCACCCGCTTGAGGGTGGTTTTTTTGTGGAAGCTTATTTTAGTCAAATGCCTTTGTCCAGTATATCTAGTTACTTTCCAGTAAACGTTTGGTGCTTTCTAATAAAAGTGAAATTTTGTCTAGTATTTCTTCGAAAGTGTCGAGAAAAATTTTGAGATTGTCTAGTATAAAGCGGCAGTAGTCTAGTATGCCACTTTCTTTTCTAATAAGTACTTTCCATACAGCTCAGTTGAGTTTTATCTCGTCTTCCCATACGATTAATTCACCACCACTTATTAGAAAGAAGGTCGTCATTGATGGGAAAGCTTCCTAGATTAATCACCTTTCTGTTTAGCATAATTGCAGGCACCATTGTCTTCTTAGCCCGCCCGCGCAAGGCAAGGGCTCCAATTGTACACGACAATCCGGAAACATACCCCGGGACGAATGTAGCTATCCTGCCTGGTGACTTGTTGTTTTCACCGATCGGTCAGAGCGAATCCAAGTATGTCGGCCATGTTGGGATTGTGAACCATAACCGGGAAGTTATCCACTCGATACCGTCCGGTCTCATGAAAGACACGATGCACAGCTATTTCCATAAATTCCGCTCCATCACTATCTATTCGCCGAAAGACCCTGACGTAGGCAGGAAAGCCGCCGATTATCTGGAAAACCTTTATGAGAAGTACCCAAAAGCAGATTACCGCATCCTTACCCCTCTCGGCAGCATGGACCATGAACAATACTGTACGAAAATTGTTTGGCAATCCTATTATTACGGGGCTGGTGTGAACTTAAGAAACCTTTCTCCCAACCGGATAGCTATTCACCCGGAGTGGCTGAAAGATAAAAAAGTATTGCAGCGGAAATCCAGGAATCTCTGACCCCTCATACATGTTTTTCCTTTATTGGTTAAAAATAAGATGGAATTCTTGATATGGAGGGAAAAGCATGCAAAATCAAAATCCAATGAACCAGCCTCAAACGAACGGGACCCAACAGGTATCAGCCAATATGGCTCCTAACATGAGCCATGGCGGGCATGAATTATTCGACGCGCATGAAGTGATTGGCGGTGTGATCGGTATGCTCAACCAGTATAAAATGTATGAGCAAAATGTCCAGGATCCGGAGCTGAAGGATATTTTAACCCGGCAGGCAAATTTCACTACTGAACTGTATAACATCATGACAGAAAGCTTTAAAACAGGCCAGAAGCCGTCACAATCTACTCACGTGTATAACATGACGCAAGATAATGATGTCGTGTATGGAATGCAGCCAGGCCAGCCGAAAAAGCCCGCTCAAAACCCGTCAGAACTGACGGATGCCGAGTATTCTTCCTTCATGCTTGGTCAGATGAAAGGACTGGCATCGACGATGGCCATGACCGCTCTTGAAATGACTAACCCTGTCTTAAGAAGAGTTGTTGCGGACAGCGTACCGAATATGATCGAAATGAGCTACGAGCTATTCTTATATCAGAATAAGCACGGCTATTACCAAGTTCCACAGCTTGCCCAACAGGATATGAACCAAATGCTACAAAGCTACGCACCTGCTCCTCAGCAACCTTTAAACTAACTAATACAGAAAAGGCTGCCTCCGTGGCAGCCTTTTCTATTAAGTTATATAGTTAGCAGACAAATAATTCAGTTATCCTTTAAAAGGGTAACTCAGGGCGCCAGTGACTTCGGTTTCCACTTTAAACAACCCGCCCGCTAAAGGGTACTTCCGCAGATCCTCTTCTTCCATCCCGACACTTGCTGTCGTAATATACAACTCATTCATTTCCTTTCCGCCAAAGGTACACGAAGTAACATTCAATGCCGGAACAGGGATTGTTCTTAATCGCTCCCCCTTATCAGGGTTCCAGACCGATAATTTAGAACCGCCCCAATGCGCAACCCAAAGGTTGCCTTCCGTGTCGATCGTCATCCCGTCCGGCTTTCCTTCCCCATCTGGAATTTCCACGACAATAGAGGGGTTCTTGATCGTTCCGGAACCTTGATCAAATTCATAACGTACTACCTGCTTGGTCGGTGTATCAATAAAGTACATAAACCGGTTATCCGGTGACCACGCCAATCCGTTAGAGGTACTGACATGATCGACCTTTTTTTCAAATTCCATGTCTGTATCAAGGCAATACAACGCACCGTTCTCTGGTATGCCGCTATAACTCATCGTTCCAGCCCAAAAGCGTCCCTCAGGATCACACTTTCCATCGTTGAAGCGATTTTCCGTCATGCCTTCCTCTGGATCAATGATCGGGCGGGTTTCTCCCGTTTCTAAGTCCAATGTATAAAAGCCATTTTCCATCGCTGCTATAGCTCCGCCGGAATTCCTTGGAACCACCGCACCTACTCGCTGATCAACTGGAATCTCCCTGTTTTTCCCGGATGAAGGGTCGAAAATATTAACTTTCTTTCCTTCAATGTCGACCCAGTAAAGAACCTGCTGCTCCCTATCCCAGCTCGGCCCTTCTCCTAATTGAGCTTTAGCGTCAAGAACCAGTTCTACATTTCCCAGCATCTTCATTCCTCCTTATCATTCCTTTCCCCTGCTCTCTATTATAAAAACAATGGAGCGTCACCAACCCCTCAAAGCATAAAGGCTCTGTTGTGAAAGTATCCAATTATAAGACTGTAAAGTCGAAGACATGACTTCAAAATGTTTAATATAGCTTAGGGGCTCCGGGAAACGATTCGCTTTCCGTGGGCGTGTGCTGAGTCTCCTCAGCCTTCGCCTTGCGGGGCCTCAGCGATCCCGCATATCCCACAGGAGTCTCACCGTTTCCCTACGCCCCCCTTGCCATAAAAGTTTATTTGAAATCGATTTTCTACAGTTCTGTCAGGTGGATATAAATAACGTTTAATCAGCCATATTAGCGTCCTTTGCAGAATGCTACCATTGATGAACAAAAATGGTTTCGTTATTTCATTCATGGTAATGAGGACTTGGAAATGACGAGACTCCTGCGGGAAAGGATAGACTGGCAAGACCCCGCAGAGCTTTAGCTCGAGTTATCATGAACGAAAACTAGCTCCTTACTCGTAAAATCGTAGGTTAATCTGGTTAGAATGGTTACTGCCAAACAAAAACCAAACCAGAGCTACATTACGGAAGGAGCTAGTTATTATGA
>NZ_JBIEKD010000021.1:0-63516 GCF_043496955.1 Thalassobacillus sp. B23F22_16
TAGATGAGATTTCCCATCACTTCGAGTGAGTAAGATCCCTCAGAGACGATGAGGTAGATAGGTCCGAGGTGGAAGCGTGGTGACACGTGGAGCTGACGGATACTAATCGATCGAGGACTTAACTAACGTATAAAGCGGAGACGACCGTTAAGGTCCGACTGGCTAAGCAATCCTGCGAAAGGGCGTAAGCGCCCGGCAGAAGGATTACTTAGAACAGCAAGGACCTGGGAGTCGGAGCTGGATTGATTCGTGAAAACGACGTTCGTCGTTGAATGTTACTTATCTAGTTTTGAGGGTTCACCTCAATTAAATAGTCAAGGTCTAGTGGCGATAGCGGAGAGGCCACACCTGTTCCCATGCCGAACACAGCAGTTAAGCTCTCCAGCGCCGATGGTAGTCGGGTTTATCCCCGTGAGAGTAGGACGCCGCTAGGCAATCAAAAAACCCGGAAGCTTTCCAAAGCTTCCGGGTTTTTTGGTTTCTTTTTTTTAGGCTCTAAAATATTTGTTGGGGTTTTAAAACAATAAAATACACGCAAGCTCCTATATCCTTTACACTTGAATTGACGAGAAACAAGCAAAGATAGGAGTGCGTGTATAAATGAATTCTAACATGAGTTTGCCTGGTTTGAAAGATATTGTCATTACCAATGAAGAGGAGCGAAATGGAGCGTATTACCTTCATATCGAAGTTCCACAAAAACCTCACCAATGCCCGAAATGTGGGGAATTTACCAGCCGTGTCCATGATTACCGAGCTCAGAAAGTTCAACACCTTAAGGTGTGTGAAAGGACCACCTATTTGTATTATCGTAGGCGCCGTTACGTTTGCCCCTGTGGGAAGAGGTTTTCAGAAGACAATACATTTGTCGAGCGTTATCAACGTCATTCTAAAGAATGGAATCAAGCACTGGGTTTTCGTGTCATTCAAGGGAAGAACTTCAAGGACACTGCCAGACAGTTTCGTACTTCTCCCACAACTGTCATTCGTAGGTTTGACGAGGTAGCAGCCCCCCTATTACAACCAGTCAAGGAACTGCCGCCTGTGATTGCCATTGATGAATACAAAGGTGACACTAATAAGGGAAAATTCCAGGTGATTATCGCTGATGGAGATACCCGAAAACCGCTAGATATCTTACCTGATCGATCGGTCTCTACGGTTAAAAAGTACCTTCGTGAAAAAGGAGAACGAGTGGAAATGGTAATTATGGATATGAGTCCTACATTTAAGTCGGCTGTTCGCCAGGCACTAGGAGACCCGATTATCATTGCGGATCGTTTCCATTTTTGCCGTTATATTTATTGGGCATTAGAGCTTGTACGCCGGCGTGTGCAAAAAGACTTCCATGATTATGACCGAAAAAAGTGTAAGAGAATGCGTCATGTATTTAATAAGCCAATCGAAGATTTAACGGAAAAGCAGGGAAGATACTTAAGTAGATATATATCTTTTTCTGAAGATCTACAGCTAGCTCACCGATTGAAAGAAGAGTTCCGGGGGTGGATGGCGAAAGCTAAAGAGCTGGGCCTTCAGGAGCCTGCCAAAGTAAAGGAAACGCTTTTCGAATTCTATGACCGAGTGAAGGCCGTCGGCCTGCCGGAATTTGAGAAAGCAATTCAAACCTTTAAAAACTGGCAGCCAGAGATATTGAATAGCTTTACTTTTGGATATAGTAGTGGATTTATCGAGGGTTTAAACAACCAGACGAAAGTCATCAAACGAAACGCTTTTGGATTTAGGAAGTATGAGCGTTTCCGTAATCGTGTATTATTGCATCATCAATATAAGCATATGGAAATTCAAATGGGATGAGTAGGAGCTAGCCCCCTCTCACCCCAACATTTGATTTAGAACCTTTTTTAATAAACAGGTATAGAGTGCTATACTGTTCATACTTATATATAATCAGCATATATGTAGTTGTTGGAGGTGAGGATGATGGAAGCTATCCCTTTTTTGGATGATGATTTTAATACTTATTTCATCCGGCTGCTTATCGCTCTTTTTTTATCTGGCTTGATAGGTTTTGAGCGGGAATTAAAAAACCATTCTGCGGGTTTTCGAACACATATACTGGTCGGGGTCGGAGCTTGTCTGATGATGCTTTTATCTTTATATGGTTTTGAGACATTTATGGAGTCATCAGATAATATCAGATTTGATCCGGCAAGGATACCTTCATATGTAATCAGCGGAATCGGTTTCCTGGGAGCAGGCACGATTATTGTCAATGGTATGACTATCAAAGGACTGACCACTGCTGCTTCGATCTGGACGGTGGCAGCGATCGGTTTGGTGATCGGTGCCGGGATGTATGACGCTGCTATTTTTACCACCATTATAGTGCTGTTAAGTCTCGTAGTCTTGAATCAAATTGAAGAAAAAGTAATGGCAGGAAGAGGAAGAAATTTTGTTCGTTTGTTAGTAGAAAAAGAAGTCAACATGGGAGAAGTGGTAGAGACTTTTGATCAATTCGGTCTAAATGTAAAAAGATTATCTATTGAAAATGAACGAACAGGAGAACGGACGCTTTTTATTGAAATAGAGAGAGGACAAAAGTTTGACCAAACGGTTTTATTTGATTGTCTTTCTAAAATTGAACATGTCAAATTGGTATACGAGCGAAAAGCATGAAACCACACCTAAGCTGTACTGCATCTTTGTAGTACGGCTTTTTTCTACATAATCTCTTATAAATCTTGGTTTTAAAAACATGCGAATTAGGGGAACATGAATGGTATGAAAAAATTATAAACTTTTTAGTTGCATCCAGAAAAAATTTAAGTATAATAAAATTAAAGTCAAAGATAGTCAAAGTCAAAAGAGGAGGGGGGAAGATGCGGAATATATCCGACATCATTGAAGCTTATTTAAAACAAATACTCGATTCTAACCGTCAAGATGCAATCGAAATAAAGCGAAGCGAAATAGCAGAGCGATTTCAATGTGTTCCCTCTCAAATTAATTATGTGATTAAGACCAGGTTCACTGTGGAAAAAGGCTATATAGTAGAAAGTAAACGGGGTGGCGGGGGTTATATCCGCATTATACGTGTCAAACACCAGGATGATACGAAACTATTAGATGAAATCTTAGAAAACATCCAGGATAAAGTGACACAGACAGCCGCCATTGATATTATTGAACGACTATTAGAAGAAGAAATCATTACAGAGCGGGAAGCCAAACTGATGGTTAGTGTAATAACCCGTCAAGTACTGAACTTTCAACTGCCATTACGAGATGAAGTTAGAGCAAGGATTTTAACAGCGATGTTAACGACCCTTAGATATAAGATGTCATAAGGAGAAAGGGGAGAAGTTGAGATGGAGTGCCAAGAATGTCATCAACGTCCGGCAACTGTGCATTTGACTAAGGTAATCAATGGTGACAAAACAGAAATTCATGTGTGTGAACAATGTGCCAAAGAAAAAGGCTATGGAGAAACTTCCTTTTCATTGAATGACTTGCTATCTGGCTTATTCAACTTTGATCATGCCACCTCGATTAGCAGCGGCACAGCACCAACTTCCACGCAGCCTGCTAAGCAGGTACAATGCCCGAAATGCGGTCTTACGTATCAGGAATTTGCCAGAATTGGTAAATTCGGATGCGCAGAATGCTACAAGACGTTTGATGAGAAGCTCAATCCGATTTTTCGACGCGTGCATAGCGGGAATACCCAGCATAATGGGAAAATCCCAAAACGTGCAGGCGGTAACCTTCACCTTAGAAAAGAAATAGAACAGAAAAAACATGAGTTACATCAATTGATTGATAGAGAAGAATTTGAAGAAGCAGCTAAAGTACGCGATCAAATTCGAAAGCTGGAGAAACAGCTGGATGATGAGCAAGGAGGAGATGTCTGATGTCTCTTCAGAATTTCATGAATGAAGCGATTAGTCCATGGATGAAAGAGGAAGGTCCTGACAGCGATATTGTGCTCAGCAGCCGTATTCGGCTGGCCAGGAACTTTGCGCAGGTAACTTTTCCTATCATTGCAAAAGAAGAAGAGCTCAAACCGATTCTTGATTTTTTTAATCAAGAATATGCTCATCAGTCATTTAAAGACTATAAAAATCTGGAATTAGTAGAAATGAGCAGGCTGAAACCGATAGAAAAAAGAGTGCTGGTTGAAAAGCATTTGATCAGCCCTCATCTTGCTGAACATTCGGACCATTCGGCCGCATTGATTTCTGAAAATGAGCAAATATCGGTCATGATCAATGAAGAAGATCATCTTCGCATCCAGTTATATTATCCTGGTTTTCAACTAGAAAAGGCTTTACAACGTGCCTCGGAGCTGGATGATTGGCTGGAGGAGAAGATAAATTATGCCTTTGATGAAAAGCGAGGGTATTTAACAGCTTGTCCGACAAACGTCGGTACCGGGATGCGGGCTTCTGTCATGATGCATTTGCCGGCACTCTCCATGACACAGCAGGTAAACCGGATGATCCCAGCTATTAACCAGTTAGGGCTGGTAGTAAGGGGCATCTATGGAGAAGGAAGCGAAGCGTTAGGCAACATCTTTCAAATATCCAACCAAATTACACTTGGAAAGTCAGAAGAAGATATTGTAGAAGATTTGCAAAGCGTGGTAAGACAGCTGGTTGACCAGGAAAGGAAAGCACGCGAAACACTGATGCAGCGTTCCGGCATCCAATTGGAAGATCGTGTTTTCCGTTCATACGGAGTTTTAAAAAACAGCCGGATTATCGAGTCTAAAGAAGCTGCCAAATGCTTATCGGATGTCCGACTGGGAATTGATTTAGGATTTATTAAAAATGTATCACAAAATATTTTGAACGAGCTGATGATTTTGACGCAGCCGGGGTTTTTACAACAATACGCTCAGGAAACATTGACACCAGATCAGCGGGATATAAGAAGAGCGTCGCTGATACGTGAGCGACTACAATTAGAAAAAAAGTAACATTACTTTAAGGAGGTTATGTCCATGATGTTTGGGCGATTTACAGAAAGAGCACAAAAAGTGTTGGCACTGGCACAAGAAGAAGCAGTACGACTAGGCCATAATAATATTGGAACAGAGCATATTCTTCTAGGTTTAGTACGGGAAGGCGAAGGAATTGCAGCTAAAGCCCTCACTGCTTTAGGCCTGGAAGCGGAAAAAATCCAGGGCGAAGTGGAACAGCTGATTGGAAGGGGAGAGAAAGTTTCTCAAACCATTCATTATACACCGCGAGCTAAAAAAGTGATTGAACTATCCATGGATGAAGCTCGAAAGCTTGGCCATTCATACGTAGGCACAGAGCATATCCTGCTGGGCTTGATCCGTGAAGGTGAGGGCGTCGCAGCGCGTGTATTGAATAACTTAGGAGTGAGCCTGAACAAAGCGCGTCAGCAAGTGTTACAGCTATTGGGGAATAACGAATCTTCAAACGGACAGAATCGTCGTGGAGGTTCCAGCCAGGCAGCCAATGCCAACACCCCGACATTAGATTCCCTGGCACGTGATTTGACTGCAATTGC
The DNA here is from genome assembly GCF_043496955.1 of Thalassobacillus sp. B23F22_16. Lineage (NCBI taxonomy): Bacteria > Bacillati > Bacillota > Bacilli > Caryophanales > Bacillaceae > Thalassobacillus > Thalassobacillus sp. B23F22_16. The sequence continues at coordinate 5,500 of NZ_JBIEKD010000021.1, forward strand.
TAAGGAAGGAAATATTGATCCGGTCATTGGCCGTGGTAAAGAGATCGAGCGGGTGATTCAAGTACTCAGTCGACGTACCAAAAATAACCCTGTTTTGATTGGTGAGCCTGGGGTAGGTAAAACCGCTATCGCAGAAGGTCTGGCACAGCAGATCATTAGTAATGAAGTGCCAGAGATTCTCCGTGATAAACGTGTCATGACCCTTGATATGGGTACGGTCGTTGCGGGGACGAAATACCGTGGTGAATTTGAAGATCGCTTGAAAAAAGTAATGGAAGAAATCCGTCAGGCTAATAATATCATCTTATTCATCGATGAATTGCATACCCTGATCGGAGCGGGTGGTGCAGAAGGTGCGATTGATGCCTCAAATATACTGAAGCCATCACTAGCCCGTGGGGAACTGCAATGTATCGGTGCTACTACAATCGATGAATACCGTAAATATATTGAGAAGGATGCAGCGCTTGAACGTCGTTTCCAGCCGATCCAAGTCGATGAGCCGACAGCAGATGAATCGGTTCAAATTTTACAAGGGCTGCGCGATCGTTACGAAGCTCACCACCGTGTAACGATTACGGACGAAGCAATTGAATCTGCAGTAAAACTATCTGACCGTTATATTACAGACCGGTTCCTGCCGGATAAAGCAATTGACTTGATTGATGAAGCAGCATCCAAAGTCCGCTTGCAGTCTTATACTGCTCCGCCAAACTTGAAAGAATTGGAACAGAAGCTGGAGGAAGTACGCAAGGAAAAAGATGCTGCTGTACAAGGCCAGGAATTCGAAAAAGCAGCTTCTCTACGCGATAGTGAACAACGTCTTCGTGATGAGCTGGAGCAGACTAAAAATGAGTGGAAGGAAAAGCAAGGGCAGGAAAGTTCCGAAGTATCTACCGAAGATATCGCAGCAGTCGTTTCTACTTGGACGGGAGTCCCGGTATCTAAACTTGCTAAAGATGAAAGCGAACGTCTGTTGAATATGGAGGACACCCTTCACAAGCGTGTCATTGGCCAGGATGAAGCGGTGAAGTCCATTTCTAAAGCGATCCGTCGTGCCCGTGCCGGACTTAAAGATCCAAAACGTCCGATTGGTTCCTTTATCTTCTTAGGACCGACTGGTGTAGGTAAGACAGAGCTTGCCCGGGCGCTTGCTGAAACGATGTTCGGTGATGAGGATGCCATGATTCGCATCGATATGTCCGAATATATGGAAAAACACAGCACTTCTCGTCTGGTAGGTTCACCACCAGGATATGTCGGCCATGAAGAAGGCGGTCAGCTTACTGAGAAAGTCCGTCGTAAGCCATATTCCGTTGTCCTGTTGGATGAGATTGAAAAAGCTCACCCGGAAGTATTCAATATCTTACTCCAGGTGCTGGAGGATGGACGGTTGACTGATTCAAAAGGTCGCGTCGTCGACTTCCGTAATACCGTTCTGATTATGACATCCAACGTAGGGGCTCAAGAATTGAAACGGAATAAATTCGTAGGTTTCAGCCTGGGTGATGACAATCAGGATCATTCCGATATGAGGTCGAAAGTATTGGGTGAATTGAAAAAAGCATTCCGCCCAGAATTCCTGAACCGAATCGATGAAACCATCGTATTCCATTCTTTAGAAAGAAAACACATGACTGACATTGTCACCCTTATGGCTGAGGAGCTGCGTAAGCGCCTGAAAGAACAGGAGATCGACTTCACCTTATCTCAGAAAGCCATCGAGAAAATCGCAAGCGAAGGTTTCGATCCCGAGTATGGGGCAAGACCGTTGCGTCGCTCTATCCAGAAAAACGTAGAGGATCTGCTTTCTGAAGAGCTCTTGAAAGAAAACATTGAAAAAGGGCAAAAAGTAGATATTGATATCAATGACCAACAGGAATTTGTTGTACACGCCAAATAATGGAATATTAGAAATCGGAAGGTTTTTGCCTTCCGATTTTTTTCTGTTTTCGCTATGCTTTCAGTAGGGAGTCTTTTCTATTTTCCAAGTTTTATTATTAGGCTCTAAAATATTTGTTGGGGTTTTAAAACAATAAAATACACGCAAGCTCCTATATCCTTTACACTTGAATTGACGAGAAACAAGCAAAGATAGGAGTGCGTGTATAAATGAATTCTAACATGAGTTTGCCTGGTTTGAAAGATATTGTCATTACCAATGAAGAGGAGCGAAATGGAGCGTATTACCTTCATATCGAAGTTCCACAAAAACCTCACCAATGCCCGAAATGTGGGGAATTTACCAGCCGTGTCCATGATTACCGAGCTCAGAAAGTTCAACACCTTAAGGTGTGTGAAAGGACCACCTATTTGTATTATCGTAGGCGCCGTTACGTTTGCCCCTGTGGGAAGAGGTTTTCAGAAGACAATACATTTGTCGAGCGTTATCAACGTCATTCTAAAGAATGGAATCAAGCACTGGGTTTTCGTGTCATTCAAGGGAAGAACTTCAAGGACACTGCCAGACAGTTTCGTACTTCTCCCACAACTGTCATTCGTAGGTTTGACGAGGTAGCAGCCCCCCTATTACAACCAGTCAAGGAACTGCCGCCTGTGATTGCCATTGATGAATACAAAGGTGACACTAATAAGGGAAAATTCCAGGTGATTATCGCTGATGGAGATACCCGAAAACCGCTAGATATCTTACCTGATCGATCGGTCTCTACGGTTAAAAAGTACCTTCGTGAAAAAGGAGAACGAGTGGAAATGGTAATTATGGATATGAGTCCTACATTTAAGTCGGCTGTTCGCCAGGCACTAGGAGACCCGATTATCATTGCGGATCGTTTCCATTTTTGCCGTTATATTTATTGGGCATTAGAGCTTGTACGCCGGCGTGTGCAAAAAGACTTCCATGATTATGACCGAAAAAAGTGTAAGAGAATGCGTCATGTATTTAATAAGCCAATCGAAGATTTAACGGAAAAGCAGGGAAGATACTTAAGTAGATATATATCTTTTTCTGAAGATCTACAGCTAGCTCACCGATTGAAAGAAGAGTTCCGGGGGTGGATGGCGAAAGCTAAAGAGCTGGGCCTTCAGGAGCCTGCCAAAGTAAAGGAAACGCTTTTCGAATTCTATGACCGAGTGAAGGCCGTCGGCCTGCCGGAATTTGAGAAAGCAATTCAAACCTTTAAAAACTGGCAGCCAGAGATATTGAATAGCTTTACTTTTGGATATAGTAGTGGATTTATCGAGGGTTTAAACAACCAGACGAAAGTCATCAAACGAAACGCTTTTGGATTTAGGAAGTATGAGCGTTTCCGTAATCGTGTATTATTGCATCATCAATATAAGCATATGGAAATTCAAATGGGATGAGTAGGAGCTAGCCCCCTCTCACCCCAACATTTGATTTAGAACCTATTATTATAGGAGAAAATTAAATAAATCTTGCAACCTTTCCATCATTCTTATCGTATATAAAATAACAGAAGTAAGGGGAGATCAGCTTGGCAAAAAAGAAAAGCAAATTTGTTTGCCAGGAATGCGGCTATGAATCCGCAAAGTGGATGGGCAAATGCCCGGCCTGTCATCAGTGGAATACATTAGTAGAGGAAGTAGTTTCGAAGGATCCTGCCCGCCATGTTTTCCAGGCAGACAACAGTGCTTCTAAAAAACCCGAGAAAATAACGGCTATCCATTCGGAGAAGGAGCCGCGTATAACGACGAAGATGCCTGAGCTTAACCGGGTGCTCGGCGGAGGGATTGTGCCGGGTTCTTTGGTTTTAATCGGGGGGGATCCGGGAATTGGTAAGTCAACTTTGTTATTGCAAGTATCTTCACAGCTGGCAGACAAAGGAATGCCAGTTTTATATATATCCGGAGAGGAATCAGCCAGACAGACAAAATTACGGGCTGATCGGCTATCGATAAACTCGGAAGAACTTTATGTCCTTCCCGAGACCAACTTAGCGGAAGTAGTCAACCAGATTGAATCCATTGACCCGAAGTTTGTCGTCATCGACTCGATTCAGACCATTTACCGGGAAGAGGTGACCTCTGCTCCTGGCAGTGTTTCACAAGTGCGGGAATGTACGAGTGAACTGATGCGTGTCGCGAAAAGTAAAGGGATCCCGATTTTCATTGTCGGACATGTGACCAAAGAAGGCTCAATTGCAGGTCCTCGGCTGTTGGAACATATGGTAGACGCCGTTTTGTATTTTGAAGGGGAACAACATCATACCTTCCGCATTCTGCGAGGGGTAAAGAACCGTTTTGGCAGCACCAATGAGATGGGGATTTTTGAAATGAAAGAAAAGGGACTGGAAGAAGTGGATAACCCTTCTGAAATCTTTCTGGAAGAACGTTCTCAGGGAGCGGCTGGTTCTACGATCGTAGCCTCTATGGAAGGGACACGACCGGTACTGGTAGAGATCCAGGCGCTTATATCTCCCACTACATTTGGAAATCCTAGACGCATGGCAACCGGACTGGACCATAACCGTGTGCCATTGTTAATGGCCGTCCTGGAGAAACGTGTCGGTCTTCTTTTACAGAATCAGGATGCTTATTTGAAAGTTGCCGGTGGAGTGAAATTGGATGAACCGGCTATCGATCTGGCAGTTGCCATCAGCATTGCTTCGAGTTTCAGGAACCAAGCATCCAAGGCGGATGATGTTGTAGTAGGAGAAGTAGGACTGACTGGTGAAATAAGACGTGTTGCACGGATAGAACAACGTGTCCAGGAAGCAGCCAAGCTTGGTTTTAAGCGTGTCATTATCCCGCAGAAAAACCTTGAGGGCTGGACACCCCCTGACAATATTGAGGTGGTCGGGGTCAATACAGTACAGGAAGCATTAAGCATAACGTTAGGAGAGAGATAAATGGAATGGCATGAAATGAAAGAGTCCGTCATCGGCGATATTTTACAATTTGTCGCCCCTGGGACTCCTGTCCGTGAAGGCATCGACAACGTGCTGCGTGCGAAAACCGGCGGACTGATTGTGGTAGGGTATGATGAAAAGATGCATCATATCGTAGATGGAGGCTTTCATATCCAGTCTGTTTTCACCCCTGCCCATTTGTATGAATTAGCCAAAATGGACGGAGCTATCATTTTAGATGATCAAGGTGAATATATTTTATACGCTAACGCCCAACTCATCCCGGATTCGACTATCACATCGACAGAGACCGGGATGCGCCACCGGACAGCAGAGCGTGTCGCAAAACAAACCGGACATTTAGTAATTGCCATTTCTCAACGGAGGAATGTCATCACCCTTTATAAGGGAAGTCTCCGCTATTCGCTGAAAGATATAGGAGTCATTTTGACGAAAGCGAATCAGGCGATTCAAACGCTGGAAAAGTATAAAAAGGTGTTGGATCAGGGGATTACAAACCTTGGGGCGCTAGAATTTGAAGAGATGGTTACCTTTTCAGAAGTGATCCAGGTGATTCACAGAATTGAAATGGTCCTCCGCATCAAAACAGAAATTTTGAATTACGCAAACGAGCTCGGCACCGAAGGCAGGCTGGTCCAAATGCAGTTGACCGAGCTGGTATCGAATATTGAAGAAGAAGCTACCCTTCTACTGAAAGATTACAGTAAGAACGATGACTATGAACCTTCTTATCTGTTAAAAAAGATGCAGGAGGCTACCGATTCTGAATTGATGTCTGGGGAGAAGGTTCTTAAATTACTGGGTTATTCTCCTAATCAGAAAATGCAGGATTCTATTGAACCGAGAGGGTATCGTATCCTGAGAAAAATTCCACGTCTACCGCCTTTGATCATTGAACATCTAATTAAACGTTTCGGTACCCTTAATCATATCGTCATGGCTTCTACGAAGGAGCTAGTTAAAGTCGACGGTATTGGGGATGTACGGGCAAATAAAATCAAAGATGGGCTGGATAGGGTCCAGGAACAGTTATTTGTAGATAGACATATTTAAAATTTGACAACTTTATTTCAATATGGTAAAATTTCATGTTAAAAAATTGACTATATTTGTAAATTGTGCTACCTTTGAAAATATATATAACTTAATGGTTTTATGGTTATAGCAACGCTATTTTGGTCATACTGTTGGCTAGGAGGTGAACATAGTGCTTAAAAGAATTGTGCAATTATTTATTATTATTGCGGGTGCTACATTAGGTTATTTGTATATCCCTGATTTGATGAAGCTTTTCACTGACCAGGGCTGGTTACAATCTTCTTATGTCGGCGCTATTTTGGGAGCACTTATCTTATTTTTATTAACATTTTGGCTGGTCGATTCGATTGTAAATTTACTGAGGTGGTTTGAGGATACCCTTGTAAAAGCCCCTTTAGCTGATTTGCTGCTTGGAAGCTTCGGTCTGATTATCGGTCTGGTGATTGCATTCTTAATTAATATGATCATCCAGGATATTCAGATTCAAGTCGTCAGCCAGGTCGTCCCTATTTTCCTGACCTTTTTCTTAGGATATTTCGGATTCCAGGTGGGTTTTAAACGTAAAGATGAAATACTAGCGTTATTTAGTAATAATACGAAAAAAGACAAGAAACAACCGGAGGAAGAAAATACCGCTCAGGCTACAGCAGAACTTCCTAAGCCGAAGATTCTGGATACGAGCGTCATCATCGATGGCCGGATAGCGGATATCTGTCAGACTAATTTTCTTGAGGGAACGATTGTCATTCCGCAATTTGTGCTGGAAGAACTGCAGCATATTGCCGATTCCTCTGATGGATTGAAGCGTAATCGCGGTCGACGCGGGCTGGATATACTGAATAGACTTCAGAAAGATCTTCCGGTCAACGTGGAGATCTATGAGGGAGATTTTGAAGAGATCCAGGAAGTGGACAGTAAATTGGTCAAGCTCGCCAAAGTAATGGATGGTGTAGTTGTCACGAATGATTTCAATTTGAATAAAGTTTGTGAGTTTCAGAATGTAGCTGTGCTGAATATCAATGATCTTGCTAATGCTGTGAAACCGGTTGTTCTGCCGGGTGAAGAAATGAAAATCCAGGTGATCAAAGATGGTAAAGAGCAGAACCAGGGGGTTGCCTACCTGGATGATGGTACAATGATCGTTGTGGAAGAAGGAAAGAATTACATTGGTGAAACCATCGATGTCATTGTCACGAGTGTGTTGCAGACATCTGCGGGACGAATGATTTTCGCTAAACCGAAACCACTTGAAAAAGCCTTATAAAAAGGGTATAAACAAATAAGGAAAAGCAAAAGTGATAACAGGTGATGTTATCGCTTTTGTTGTTTACAAACGGTTAGGATGGATGCATGATGATCGAATATACAGCAATAGTGCTCGCAGCTGGTCAGGGAAAGCGAATGAAAGCGGGGAAAAACAAACAGTTTCTGCTGCTGGATGATAAGCCTTTGATTATACATACCTTATCCGTTTTTGAGAAAGACGAGTGGTGCCGGGAGATTGTGTTAGTTATTAATGAAAAAGAGAAAGAGAGTATGCAGTCTCTGATTGATGCTCACCCCTTTGAAACGGTTATCCGGTTGACGGTTGGAGGGAAAGAGCGTCAGGATAGTGTATATCAAGGATTGAAGTCGGTCTCCAATAAATCGATTCCAGTGTTTATTCATGATGGAGCAAGGCCGTTTGTGGAACAGTCCCACTTACATGAGTTGGCAAAAGAAACGATGGAACATGAGGCGGCATTGCTGGCAGTACCGGTTACGGATACAATCAAACAGCGGAATGGAAATAAGCTGACGACCCTGGACCGGAAGACCTTATGGGCGGCCCAGACGCCACAAAGCTTTTCCTATCCATTGATATTAGAAGCACATGAACAGGCGAAAAATTCCGGCTATACGGGGACAGATGATGCTTCGCTTGTGGAACGGATGGGAAGAGATGTCACGGTTGTACAGGGAAGCTATGATAATATGAAATTAACAACTCCAGAGGATAAGGCGAAAGCACTATCGCACCTTTCCCATAAAAACAACAAGACGGGAGATGAAGGGATGTTTCGGATAGGACAAGGATTTGATGTGCATCAGCTTGCCGAAGGGAGGAAGTGCATCATTGGTGGTGTGGAGATCCCTTATGAAAAAGGATTGCTCGGCCACTCCGATGCGGATGTATTGCTTCATACGGTAGCGGATGCCTGTTTAGGAGCAATTGGGGAAGGAGATATTGGCAGACACTTCCCGGATACAGATGAAGCATATAAGGACGCAGATTCTTCCAAACTGCTCGAAGATGTCTGGCAGCTGGTTAAGGAAAAAGGGTACAACTTGGGTAACCTGGATTGTACAGTAATTGCGCAAGCACCGAAAATGGCGCCATATATAGAAGAAATCAGGAAAAATATTGCTGCGTTATTACAAGCGGATATTAGCCGGATCAATGTCAAAGCGACAACAACAGAAAAATTAGGCTTCCCTGGAAGAGGCGAAGGAATTGCCTCACAAGCTGTTGTCCTTTTGCAGAATGATAACTAAATGACGGGAAAAAATGATAAAATAGGACAAGGTGAAGAACGTCCTTCCATGGAGCGGAAACTAGAAAGGGGTAGACATACTATGAACAACGAAGTGAGGGTGCGCTATGCACCAAGTCCAACGGGCCACCTGCATATCGGGAATGCCCGCACGGCTTTATTCAATTATTTATATGCGCGTCATTTAAATGGAAAATTCATCATCCGGGTGGAAGATACCGATGAGAAGCGAAACGTCGAAGGTGGCGAGAAAAGCCAGCTGGATTACTTGAAATGGCTTGGCATCGAGTGGGATGAAGGTGCGGATATCGGTGGAGAGTACGGACCATACCGCCAAATGGAGCGGCTTGATATTTACCAAGAGTATGTGGACGACTTATTAGAGCGTGACTTGGCTTACAAGTGCTATATGACTGCCGAGGAGCTGGAAGAGGAACGTGAAGAACAGCGGTCGAAGGGGCAAGTACCTAAGTATTCTGGTGCTCATGCCAACTTGACGCAGGAACAATGTGAGCAATTCGAAGCCGAAGGCCGTGAGCCGAGCATCCGCCTGCGTGTGCCGAAAGACCACACTTATAGGTTCAATGATATTGTCCGTGGGGACATCAGTTTTGATGCCAGTGACTTTGGCGATTGGGTAATCGTAAAGAAAAATGGCACCCCGACATACAATTTCGCCGTTGCCATTGATGACCAACTGATGGGTATATCCCATGTATTGCGAGGAGAAGAACATATCTCCAATACACCGAAGCAAATGATGGTATATGAAGCATTCGGATGGGAGCCGCCTAAGTTTGGCCACATGACCTTGATTTTAAACGAAAACCGTAAAAAGTTGAGTAAGCGTGATGAACACATCCTGCAGTTCATCGAGCAATACAAAAACCTTGGTTACTTGCCGGAAGCTTTGTTCAACTTCATTACACTGCTCGGCTGGTCCCCGGTAGGTGAAGAAGAAATCTTTACTAAAGATCAATTTATCGAGATGTTTGACCCGGATCGTCTGTCCACTTCACCAGCTGTATTCGACCCGGCTAAACTGAAATGGATGAATAACCAGTACATCAAGGCGGCTGACTTCGATCAAGTGGTCGATTTAACGTTGCCGCATTTAATTCAAGCTGGACGTCTTCCTGAAGATTTGGACGGGGAAGAACGAAAATGGGCACTTGAATTAATCAGTCTTTATCATGAACAATTAAGCTATGGTTCTGAAATCGTAGAATTGACAGAGTTATTTTTCAAACAGGAAATCGAGTATGACAGTGAAGCGATGGAAGTACTGGATGGAGAGCAGGTTCCTGAAGTATTAAGCACCTTCAAGCAGAAGCTTGCCGAACTGGAAGAAGTGACACCACAGAATATCAAAGCTCAAATCAAAGCGGTTCAGAAAGAAACAGGTCATAAAGGGAAGAAGCTGTTTATGCCGATCCGTGTAGCTACCACCGGTCAAACGCACGGTCCGGAACTCCCGGATGCTATTCATTTGCTTGGTATCGATACAGTGACGGTCCGCTTGAATGATGTCCTGAATAAGCTGGAAGGCTAAATGATTCACAAAGGATCATTATTGTAATATAGTAATAATACATTTAAGAAAAGTATCATTAGGAACGTCGATGAGGAAAAGTAGAAAGCATATCCCTTACACAGAGATAACCACCCTGGCTGAAAGTGGTTTTAAGGCCTGCTTTTGAATTGCCCCTCTGAGTCTTGCGTCGAACGAAGTAGGCGGAAGCGGGTTCTCCCGTTATAGAGAATCGAGTTGGAGAAAGGTACTTTCTCAAACAGAGTGGAACCGCGCGTGGAGCGTCTCTGTGCTGATCAGCATAGAGGCGCTTTTTTATTCGTTAAAAAAGTTTTAGATTTACGAATGCTTTCGTCATAAGTCAAAGGCGATAAGCAGGTATTCTAATATATTTAAGGAGGTCAAGTATGGGGCTATTCAAAATATTCAAGGAAGATGTAGATGTCGTGTTTGACCAGGATCCGGCAGCTCGCACGTATTTTGAAGTTATTCTTACCTATTCCGGGCTGCATGCCATTTGGGCGCACAGGGTGGCCCATGCTTGTTATAAACGGAAATTTTTCTTCATCGCCCGTGTGATTTCACAAATCAGCCGCTTTTTCACAGGGATTGAGATTCACCCCGGTGCGACGATCGGACGTCGTTTTTTTATCGACCATGGTATGGGTGTAGTAATTGGGGAAACCTGTGAAATAGGAGATAATGTGACTATTTTCCAAGGAGTCACTCTAGGAGGCACAGGGAAGGAAAAAGGAAAAAGGCATCCGACTTTGCTGGATAATTCCCTTGTCGCTACAGGGGCGAAAGTGCTTGGTTCGATTACCATCGGGGAAAATTCCAAAGTGGGAGCAGGGTCTGTGGTATTGAACGATGTTCCTGATAATTCTACCGTAGTAGGGATTCCGGGACGGGTAGTCATCCAGGACGGGAAGAAAGTAAGGAAGAAGGACCTGGATCACCACAAGCTTCCTGACCCGGTATATGATCGATTGAAAGCGATGGAAGAAGAAATCATGCGGTTGAGAAAACAGATTGACGATAGCGAAGGAGCGATTCACGATGGCCATAAAAATTTATAATACGCTGAAACGGACAAAAGAGGCATTCACTCCTCTCGAAGAAGGTAAAGTGAAAATGTATGTATGCGGACCGACCGTATATAACTATATCCATATCGGGAACGCCCGACCGGCTATCGTATTCGATACTGTTCGCCGGTATTTCGAATATAAGGGGTATAACGTCGATTATGTACTCAACTTTACAGATGTCGATGACAAGCTGATCAAAGCAGCTAATGAAATGGGAGAAGAGGTGCCCGCGATTGCCGACAGGTTCATCGGTGCCTACAAAGAGGACGTCAAAGCTCTCGGTGTAAAGGAAGCCGTCCATCATCCCCGCGTTACTGAAAATATGCCAGAGATCATTGAATTCATTAAGGGTTTGATCGATAAAGGCCATGCCTACGAATCCGATGGAGATGTTTACTTTAAAACACGTTCGTTTGATCAGTATGGTAAACTGTCCCATCAGTCCATTGACGAACTACGTACTGGAGCACGGATCCAAGTTGGTGAGAAGAAGAAAGACCCGCTTGACTTTACTTTATGGAAACAGGCGAAACCGGGAGAGATTTCCTGGGAGAGTCCATGGGGCAAAGGGCGCCCTGGCTGGCATATTGAATGCTCGACAATGGCCAAAAAGTATTTAGGTGAAACGATTGATATTCATGCCGGTGGACAGGATTTAACATTCCCGCACCATGAAAATGAGATCGCCCAATCGGAAGCTCATAACTGCCAGACATTCGCAAATTATTGGATGCACAATGGTTATATCAATGTGGAAAATGAAAAAATGTCCAAGTCGCTTGGCAACTTTGTTCTTGCCCATGACTTAATCCAAAAGCACGATCCCAATATCATCCGCTTCTTTATGCTAAGTGTCCATTACCGTCACCCAATCAACTTCAGTGATGCACTTCTGGAAGGGGCGAAAAACAGCTTTGATCGGATCCGCAATGCCTATGAAAATCTTCAGCATCGTAAACAAGCAAGCATGGATCAAGCCGACCAGAAAGAGTGGCTGGAAAAAGTTGCACAGCATAAACAGCGGTTTGCAGAAGAGATGGACGATGATTTCAATACCGCCAATGCGATATCGGTATTATTTGATTTGACGAAAGATGCCAACTTGTATCTTCAATCTCCGCAAACTTCTACAGAAGTGATTGAGGCGTTCGAGGAAGCTCTGGTTTCGCTTACGGGTATTCTCGGAGTAGAATTGAAGCAGGAAGAGCTGATTGATGAAGAAATTGAAGCCTTAATCCAAAAACGGATTGAAGCAAGAAAAAACAGGAACTTTGAACTTGCCGACCAAATCCGTGATGATTTGAAAGCAAGGAATATCATTTTAGAAGATACACCACAAGGGACGCGCTGGAAACGGGGATGAACCATGAAGAAGATAGAAGTAAAACAAATGAAAAGCCTGGCCCTTGCTTATATGGGTGATGCTGTATATGAGATGCATGTACGGCATCACCTATTAAGTCAGGGTGCTGTAATGCCGAATCAGCTGCACCGTTCTGCGGTTCGCTTTGTTGCAGCTACCTCCCAGGCAGCTGTCGTACAAGCCTGGATAGCGGATAACTTCCTAACAGAAGAAGAACAAGGGGTCGTAAGAAGGGGAAGGAACGCTAAATCTGGTTCCATTCCAAAAAATACCGATGTGCAAACGTATCGTTACAGTACAGGATTTGAAGCGCTGCTTGGGTACCATTATCTCTCAGGGGCTGTGGCTCGTCTCGAAGAACTTGTAACAGACGCTATCCGACAGGTAGAAGAGAAAGGGGTTGATAGGAATGAGTGAAGAATGGATTATTGGGAAAAATCCTGTATTTGAAGCGTTGAAGTCAGGTCGTACCATCAACAAAGTATTTGTTTCTGATCAGTTGCAGCATCAGGCGTTTCAGAAGATCCAAAACCTGGCGAAAGAAAATGGGGCACTGGTTCAAAAGGTTCCAAGAAAAAAGATCGATCAGCTGGTGGATGGGAACCACCAGGGGGTGGCGGCATCGGTCGCTGCCTATGATTACAGTTCGTTAGATGACTTATTCGCAAAAGCAGAGACCTTGGGTGAGGCTCCTTTTTTCATCGTGCTGGATGAAATCTCAGACCCCCATAATCTTGGTTCTGTTCTGCGAACGGCAGATGCGGTCGGGGCGCATGGAGTAATTATTCCTAAGCGTCGTTCGGTCGGGTTGACCGCTACAGTAGCCAAAACATCAGCAGGTGCCATTGAATATATTCCGGTCGCCCGGGTGACGAACCTCTCTCGTACGATAGATGAATTGAAGGAGCGGCATGTGTGGGTGGCAGGAACCGACGCGGAAGGTACAGAAGATTATCGCCAACTGGATGGTGAGATGCCGATTGCCCTGGTGATCGGGAGTGAAGGGAAGGGAATCAGCCGGATTATCAAGGAAAAATGTGATTGGACGATCTCGCTTCCGATGAAGGGTAAGGTAACATCTTTAAATGCTTCCGTCGCTGCGTCCCTCTTAATGTATGAAGTCTATCGTAAACGAAATCCAATAGGACGATAACGATGATTGTACTATTAGTAGATGGTTATAACATGATCGGCGCCTGGCCTGAGTTGAAGAATTTAAAAGATAAAGACCTCAGCCAGGCGCGTGACCTGTTGATCGACATGATGGCTGAGTATCAGTCATATACCGGTGAGCGCGTCATCATCGTGTTTGATGCTTATCATGTGAGGGGACTGGCAAACAAAGAAAAAAACCATCGCGTGGAAGTCATATTCACCAGGGAAAATGAAACAGCGGATGAGCGGATTGAGAAATTAGCGGGAGAGTTGAATGATGTACGGACCCAGGTGTATGTAGCTACCTCGGATTACGCGGAGCAGCGGACAATCTTTGGTCAAGGTGCTTTTCGAAAGTCAGCGAGGGAGCTTTACATCGAAGTGAAAAATATTGAAAGAACCATCGAGAAGGATGTAGAAGCTCATAAACAACTAAAATATCAGCCTAAAATACCGATAAAAAAAGAGGTGCTGGACGTTTTTGAGAAATGGCGCCGGGGTGATAAATGAGCCAAGAGCCTTGTTGACGTTTTGGAAGGGCTTACTGTATAATATTTCTATATTCAGGGCACTACGGGTCGGGGGGAATCCTGAGTGAGCATCGTTCAAAAAGAAGTGGACATCCATGATTACGAAAAGCTGGAAGATGAAGAAATCATCGAACGGATTAATGAGGGTCACAGCCAGGCGCTCGATTATCTGATCAATAAGTACAAAAATTTTGTCCGTGCCAAAGCCCGGACGTATTTTCTGATTGGTGCGGATCGTGAGGATATTGTGCAGGAGGGTATGATCGGTCTTTATAAAGCCATTCGGGACTATAAAGAAGACAAGCTCTCATCCTTTAAAGCCTTCGCTGAATTATGTGTCACCCGCCAGATTATTACCGCCATCAAAACTGCCACTCGTCAAAAACATATTCCGCTTAATTCTTATGTATCCTTGGACAAGCCGATTTATGATGAAGAATCCGACCGTACCCTGCTGGACGTGATAGCTGGATCAAAAGCTATTGATCCGCAAGAATTAATTGTTAATAAAGAAAAATTCGGCGACATGGAAGATAAAATTTCAGAATTATTAAGCGACTTGGAGCGGAAAGTACTCACTCTCTACCTGGACGGAAGATCCTATCAGGAAATTTCTGCTGAGTTGGACAGGCATGTAAAGTCGATTGATAATGCCTTGCAGCGAGTAAAGCGGAAACTGGAAAAATACCTGGAAGTAGCTGAAATCATATTATAATCCTGCATTGACATGCCTTGACATGCGTGCTACATTTATGAGAGTGAAAATTCCTCTTATTTGAGGGGTGTATGATGAGAAAAAAAGTAGTCTTAGCCTGTACTGTTTGTATGAGTAGAAATTACAGTTCTTATAAAAACCCATCGAACCAAGCGGAACGGCTTGAGGTTCGTAAATTTTGTAAAAAATGCGGCAAACACACATTGCATCGAGAAACAAAATAGAGAAAGAAGCCGACAGGCGCAAGGTTGGGGGAGGTTTAGCATGTTTAAGTTCTTGAAGAACGTGTCTCGTGAAATGCAGAAGGTCAGCTGGCCTAAAGGTCAGGAACTTGTGCGCTACACGATTACTGTTTTAACTACAGTGGCATTTGTTTCTGTGTTCTTCGCAGTCGTCGATTTAGGCATTTCTTGGGGTCTTGAATTATTCTTCCCTGAATAATGCTGTCGGATTTATGCTATAATGGTGAATAAGATTGACGTTTAAAAACCCGTTCCGCGGGTTTTTTCAATGCTCAAATTTTGAAAGATAAGGGAGGGAAGGGCAAGGAGCTTGTCCTGTATACATGGAAAAAAGATGGTATGTGGTTCACACCTATTCCGGTTACGAAAATAAAGTAAAAACGAATTTAGAAAAGCGTGTCGAGTCGATGGGCATGGAAGATAAAATCTTCCGTGTACTAGTGCCCGAAGACGAAGAAACAGAAATAAAAAATGGGAAACGTAAAGTAGCGAAAAAAAAAGTATTCCCTGGATATGTACTGGCTGAAATGGTGATGACCGATGATTCCTGGTATGTTGTCCGCAATACACCTGGTGTGACCGGGTTTGTCGGATCGACAGGCTCCGGTTCAAAGCCGACCCCTCTCCTGCCTGAAGAAGTAGAGACGGTGCTTAAACGTATGGGAATGAAAGAGCCAGTCACCGACATCGATTTTGAATTGAAAGAAAGTGTCTCAGTGACCGATGGTCCTTTCGCCAATTTCACGGGTACTATCGAACATATCGACCTGGACAAACAAAAGGTGAAAGTCCACGTAAATATGTTTGGAAGAGAGACTCCAGTAGAACTGGACTTCTCTCAAATAGAAAAATTATAACTCTCCTCTTGCAAACAGGTCGTAAAGATGCTAAAATTTTTATGTTCTTTATGTGCCTCGGACAAAGAGGAAGTCAACATATTGTAATCTGAGTGGGAGGGCATCGCCCCATTACCACATCACGGACTTAAGGAGGTGTGTCTCGTGGCTAAAAAAGTAATCAAAGTAGTAAAGCTTCAAATCCCTGCAGGTAAAGCTAACCCAGCACCGCCAGTAGGACCAGCGCTAGGTCAAGCGGGTATCAACATCATGGGTTTCTGTAAGGAGTTCAACGCTCGCACACAAGAACAAGCGGGAATGATCATTCCAGTTGAAATCACGGTATTTGAAGACCGTTCATTTACATTTATTACGAAGACTCCGCCAGCTGCAGTGCTTCTTAAAAAAGCAGCCGGTATTGATACTGCATCAGGCGAACCGAACCGTAACAAGGTTGCAACGCTTAAGCGTGACCAGGTAAAAGAGATTGCGGAAACAAAAATGCCTGACTTGAATGCTGCTGACGTTGAAGCTGCTATGCGTATGGTTGAAGGTACTGCGCGTAGTATGGGTATCGTTATCGAAGACTAATCCCACAGCGTCGCTCTTATTGGAGTTAAAGGTTGCGAGAATGGAGGTTGCTTTCATTCCGCAACCTTTATTCGTGGGAGGTATAACCGTTAAAACCACAACGAGGAGGAAATAATAATGGCTAAACAAAGCAAAAGGTATCAAGAAGCTCAAAAGCTTGTTGATCGTGAAAAAGCATATGAAGTAAAAGAAGCAGTCGAATTAGTGAAAGAAACTGCTAAAGCTAAGTTTGATGAGACAGTAGAAGCTGCTTTCCGTTTGGGTGTAGACCCTAAGAAAGCTGACCAGCAAATCCGTGGGGCAATGGTTTTGCCGCATGGTACAGGTAAAACACAACGTGTTCTTGTATTCGCTAAAGGTGAGAAAGCAAAAGAAGCAGAAGCTGCTGGCGCTGACTACGTAGGCGATCAGGACATGATCAACAAAATCAACCAAGGCTGGTTCGAATTTGACGTAGTTGTCGCTACTCCGGACATGATGGCTGAAGTAGGTAAGCTGGGTCGTGTGCTTGGACCTAAAGGTCTAATGCCTAACCCTAAGACTGGAACTGTCACTTTTGAAGTGGAAAAAGCTGTCCAGGAAATCAAGGCTGGTAAAGTGGAGTACCGTGTAGACAAGTCTGCTAACATCCACGTACCAATCGGTAAGGTTTCTTTCGATACAGATAAGCTGGTTGAAAACTTTGAAGCAATCACAGAAACTCTTGTAAAAGCAAAGCCGCAGGCTGCTAAAGGAACTTACATGAAGAATTCCGCTATTGCTTCTACAATGGGTCCTGGAATTAAAGTAGATATCTCCAGCTATATCCGCAAATAATTCACTGTTGACTTTTAATTGCATTAAGCATATAATGAATGATGTTGTTTAAATAAATACGTTATACCGTAGACAGCAGGTGCGTTTTCGCGCTTAATTTCCTGCCGAGGTGTGTGAATAAACGAAACGGTTGTCCGTTTATAATCGTTTCTCACCATAAAGCCTCCATGTCTACATGGGGGCTTTTTTCATCTTGAACACTTGCCGTTTTGAAAATGAAACAGGCACCTGACGGTATGATGAAAAGTCAATAGGAGGTGGAATGATGAGCAAAATTATCGAGCACAAAAAACAGATTGTATCTGAAATTGCAGACAAGCTTCGTAATAGTAAGTCTACTATCCTTGTAGATTACCGCGGACTTGATGTTGCTGAAGTGACTGAGCTTCGTAAGCAGCTGCGTGAAGCTGGCGTTGACTTCAAAGTGTACAAAAACACAATGACTCGCCGTGCGACAGAAGAAGCTGAGCTTACTGAGCTTAACGACACATTGGTTGGTCCGACTGCGATTGCTTTCAGTGATGAAGATGTCGTAGCGCCTGCCAAAATCCTTAACAACTTCGCTAAGGATCATGATGCCCTTGAAATCAAAGGAGGCGTCATCGAAGGCAATGTAGCCAGCCTTGAACAAATCAAGGAACTTGCAGATCTTCCAAACTACGAAGGTCTTGTATCTATGCTACTCAGCGTGCTTCAAGCACCTGTCCGCAACTTCGCTTACGTTACAAAAGCAGTTGCAGAGCAAAAAGAAGAACAAGGCGCGTAATAGCGTTTTATGCTTACGGTTAAATTATAAAACTAACAATTTTAAGGAGGAACTTAATCATGAGTCATGAACAAATTATTGAAGCGATTAAAGAAATGTCTGTTCTTGAGCTTAACGATCTAGTTAAAGCTATTGAAGAAGAATTCGGAGTAACTGCTGCAGCACCAGTTGCAGTCGGTGGCGGCGGTGCAGCTGAAGCTGCTGAAGAGCAAACAGAATTCGACGTAGTACTTGAGAGCGCTGGAAGCTCCAAGATCAAAGTCGTTAAAGCTGTTCGCGAAATCACTGGTCTTGGACTGAAAGATGCTAAGGACCTAGTTGATAACGCTCCTGGCGCTATCAAAGAAGGCATTTCTAAAGAAGACGCTGAAGAAATCAAAGGTAAGCTAGAAGAAGCAGGCGCTTCTGTAGAAGTTAAGTAATTTCATGCTTGAGAGGTAAAGCTCGCTGTTCATCGGCGAGCTTTCTTTTTCTTATACTTTAAGTAACGCCCAAGACAAAGGATTTCTTCATTAGAACTTGTCGATAATCCGAGTTTTGTTTGAAAGTGATGATCGAACCCAATGAAAAGCAGGTGCATGATATTGACCGAGCACTATTACTCCAATAAAACGGAAACTCAAAGCGAAGAACGGACATGGCAGTTCACACTTAAAGGTGAAACTTTTCGCTTCACAACGGATAATGCAGTTTTCTCGAAGAAGGAAGTAGACTTTGGCTCCCGTGTGTTGATTGAAGCTTTTCAGCCACCGGAAATAGAGGGCGATTTATTGGATTTAGGTTGTGGCTATGGACCGATTGGTTTGTCTATTGCTAAAGCAAACCCGGACAGGATAGTTTATATGGTAGATATAAACGAACGTGCGGTAGAGTTGTCAAGAAAAAATGCCGAACAAAATAGCATAGCAAATGTTGAAGTCAGGGTAAGTGATCGCTTAAGCCAGATAGAGGACATCCGGTTTGCTGCCGTGTTGACCAATCCTCCCATTCGTGCGGGGAAGAGAGTAGTCCATTCCATGTTTGAAGAAGCTCACCAATCCCTGATTGATAAAGGCGAACTTTGGGTAGTCATTCAAAAGAAACAAGGGGCCCCATCTGCCCGCAAAAAACTCGAGGAATTGTTCGGTGAGGTAGAGGTAGTAGATAAGCAGAAAAGATATTATATCTTTCGGGCTAAAAAGGTTTGACTGGCATATACGTTTATGCTATTATTGGAAAATGCCTATATATGCACTCCTGTGTCAAGGTTTTTTTCGTGTTTTATGTATAAATTTAGTGAACGCGGTTCACAATGGTAAAATCGAAGAAAATAATAGGGTGGCATACGGTTTGTTTCTATAATAGAAGAACGTTTCTTTTTTGTCTAACGTTAGAGAGAAATGAAGTTTCTTTTTTAGATCCCATCCGCATTTGCGGATGACAATATATATCAGCTTGTGGTCGATATTAGCTTCCATAAGCTTGTTCGGCATGTTTGCCGGACCCTTTTTACGTAAGATCGAAAGTGGGAAGTGGATTACTCGCTATCAGCTTGAAATGCTTCCGCTTTTATTATTAAAATGCTTGATTTGAGGGGTGAAGCAGTTGACAGGTCAACTAGTTCAGTATGGACGACACCGCCAACGCAGAAGTTATGCGCGCATCAGTGAAGTACTAGATTTACCTAACTTGATTGAAATTCAGACAGCTTCCTATGAGTGGTTCTTAGAGGAAGGTCTGAAAGAAATGTTCCAGGATATTTCTCCAATTGAGGATTTCACCGGTAATCTATCGCTTGAGTTTGTAGATTATAGTTTAGGTGAACCTAAATATCCTGTGGACGAATCGAAAGATAGAGACGTTACCTATAATGCTCCTTTACGTGTGAAGGTCCGTTTGTTGAATAACGAAACAGGTGAAGTGAAAGAGCAGGAAGTATTTATGGGTGACTTCCCGTTGATGACAGATACAGGTACTTTCGTCATCAATGGTGCCGAGCGTGTCATCGTATCACAGCTTGTCCGCTCACCAAGCGTGTATTTCAATAATAAAATTGATAAAAACGGTAAGAAAGGCTATACAGCCACCGTCATTCCAAACCGTGGTGCATGGTTAGAGTTTGAAACGGACGCAAAGGATGTCGTCCACGTTCGTATCGATCGTACTCGAAAGCTGCCAATTACGGTTCTTTTGCGTGCGCTGGGCTTTGGTACCGATCAAGAAATCATTGACCTTATCGGGGACAATGAATATTTGAAAAACACATTAGAAAAAGACAACACCGAGAACAGTGAAAAAGCGCTTCTTGAAATCTATGAACGTCTACGTCCGGGAGAACCACCGACTGTGGAAAATGCCAAGAGTTTACTGGTTTCCCGCTTCTTCGATCCGAAGCGTTATGACTTGGCTCGTGTTGGCCGTTATAAAATGAACAAAAAACTTCATATTAAAAACCGTTTGTTCAATCAAACGTTAGCTGAAACGCTAGTAGATGAAGAGACTGGGGAAGTTTTAGCTGATAAAGGTGATAAAATTGACCGTCGTCTGTTGAACAAACTGCTTCCATATTTGGAAGGACAGGATGAAAACACTGGAGAGGAACTCCTTGAGCCGCATGATGGGGTGCTGGAAGATCCAATCAAAATCCAGTCCATCAAGATTGTTGATCCTACTGATCCAGAAGGGGAAAGAACAATCAACGTAATCGGCAACTCTAATATTGAAAAAACAGTCAAAAACATCACGCCTGCTGATATCCTTGCATCGATCAGCTATTTCTTCAACTTGCTTCACCAAGTTGGTGACACCGATGATATTGACCATTTAGGTAACCGTCGTTTGCGTTCTGTCGGTGAATTACTGCAAAACCAATTCCGTATCGGATTGTCCCGTATGGAACGTGTGGTGCGTGAGCGTATGTCTATCCAGGACACCTCTTCCATTACACCACAGCAATTGATCAACATCCGTCCAGTAATTGCATCAATTAAAGAGTTCTTCGGAAGCTCTCAGTTGTCGCAATTCATGGATCAGACGAACCCGCTTGCAGAATTGACGCACAAGCGCCGTCTGTCTGCCTTGGGACCTGGTGGTTTGACTCGTGAACGTGCCGGATTTGAAGTTCGAGACGTACACTATTCCCACTATGGGCGTATGTGTCCGATTGAAACGCCGGAAGGACCGAATATCGGCCTGATCAACTCGCTTTCCTCTTACGCAAAAGTGAATGAGTTCGGTTTCATCGAAACTCCATACCGTCGTGTGGATCCGGATACCAACAAAGTTACGGATCAAATCGACTACTTGACTGCCGACGAAGAAGATAACTACGTGGTAGCTCAGGCGAACGCGAAACTTGAAGAGGACGGTTCATTTACAGATCCAGAAGTCATCGCCCGTTTCCGTGGTGAAAACACGGTTGTCAGTCGTGAACGACTTGATTACATGGATGTATCACCAAAGCAGGTAGTATCTGCTGCGACGGCATGTATCCCATTCTTAGAGAATGATGACTCCAACCGTTCCCTGATGGGTGCGAACATGCAACGTCAGGCGGTGCCATTGTTAAATCCGGATTCGCCAATTGTTGGAACTGGCATGGAATATGTCAACGGTAAGGACTCCGGTGCGGCTGTCATTAATCGTCATGAAGGGATTGTCGAGCGCGTGGAAGCGAAAGAAATTCACGTACGTCGCATCTCTAAAGTTGATGGTAAAGAAGTAGAAGGCGATCTGGATCGTTATCGTCTGCAAAAATTCATTCGTTCCAACCAGGGAACTTGCTATAACCAGCGTCCGATTGTTTCCAAAGGAGACCGTGTTGCCAAAGGTGAAATCCTTGCTGACGGTCCGTCGATGGATAAAGGTGAGCTGGCTCTTGGTCAAAACCCTCTAGTAGCATTCATGACATGGGATGGCTACAACTATGAGGATGCCGTCATCATGAGTGAACGTCTGGTGAAGGATGATGTATACACCTCTGTTCATATTGAAGAGTATGAATCAGAAGCCCGTGATACAAAGCTTGGACCAGAGGAAATCACACGCGATATCCCTAACGTCGGGGAAGAAGCGTTAAAAGACTTAGATTCCCGCGGTATCATCCGTGTTGGTGCTGAAGTCAGCGATGGTGACCTGCTGGTAGGTAAAGTTACACCTAAGGGTGTGACAGAGCTATCTGCTGAAGAACGACTATTGCATGCAATCTTCGGTGAAAAAGCTCGAGAAGTACGGGATACTTCCTTGCGGGTGCCGCATGGAGCAGGTGGAATTGTGCTTGACGTGAAGATCTTCAACCGCGAAGATGGCGATGAGCTTCCTCCTGGTGTCAACCAGTTGGTACGTGTCTATATTGTTCAGAAGCGTAAGATTTCTGAAGGGGACAAGATGGCTGGTCGACATGGTAACAAAGGTGTTATCTCTAAAATCTTGCCGGAAGAGGATATGCCGTTCCTTCCAGATGGTACACCGGTAGATGTCATGTTGAACCCGCTTGGTGTACCGTCCCGTATGAACATCGGGCAGGTACTGGAATTACACTTAGGTATGGCAGCACGTCAGCTGGGCATCAAAGTAGCGACGCCGGTATTTGACGGTGCACGAGAAGAAGATGTCTGGGAAACATTAGAAGAGGCGGGAATGCCGCGTGATGCGAAGACCATCCTTTATGATGGCCGTACCGGTGAACCGTTTGACAACCGTATCTCTGTCGGCGTGATGTATATGATCAAGCTGGCACACATGGTTGATGATAAACTCCATGCACGTTCAACCGGCCCATACTCCCTCGTTACACAACAACCGTTGGGTGGTAAAGCGCAGTTCGGTGGACAACGTTTCGGTGAAATGGAGGTATGGGCACTGGAAGCATATGGTGCAGCATATACCCTTCAGGAAATCCTGACTGTCAAATCCGATGACGTTGTTGGCCGTGTGAAAACGTATGAAGCAATCGTCAAAGGGGAAAACGTACCTGAACCTGGTGTACCAGAATCATTCAAGGTCTTGATCAAAGAGCTGCAAAGCTTGGGTATGGATGTGAAGATTTTGGCAGGAGACGAATCAGAAATTGAAATGAGAGATATCGAAGAAGAAGAAACGAAAGCTTCTGAGAACCTGAATCTCGACCCGGAAGAATAAAAACTCTTAGCAATAGTCCTGATGTTCTAAGCTTAGGGAAACCTGGATACTAAAAGGGAGGTAGGCCCCTTGCTAGATGTAAATAATTTTGAGTATATGAAAATAGGTTTGGCATCACCGGATAAGATTCGTTCTTGGTCATTTGGTGAGGTCAAGAAACCTGAAACAATCAACTACCGTACGTTGAAGCCAGAAAAAGATGGATTGTTCTGCGAGCGCATTTTCGGACCTACAAAGGACTGGGAATGTCATTGCGGAAAGTATAAACGTGTGCGCTACAAAGGTGTCGTTTGTGACCGTTGTGGTGTGGAAGTTACGAAAGCAAAAGTCCGCCGTGAGCGTATGGGGCACCTTGAACTTGCTGCCCCTGTCTCTCACATCTGGTATTTCAAAGGTATTCCAAGCCGTATGGGGCTTGTACTGGATATGTCACCGCGTGCATTAGAGGAAGTCATTTACTTTGCTGCATACATTGTGACAGACCCAGGTGAAACAGCTTTAGAGAAAAAACAGCTGTTATCTGAAAAAGAATACCGCGCTTATCGCGAAAAATATGGGAAAAACTTCGGTGCTCAAATGGGCGCAGAAGCAATCCGTAAGCTTCTTTCCGACATCAACCTTGATAAAGAAGTAGATATGCTGAAAGAAGAATTAAAAACAGCACAAGGACAACGACGCACACGTGCGATTAAGCGATTGGAAGTGCTGGAGGCATTCCGCCACTCAGGAAATGATCCTTCCTGGATGATTCTTGATGTGCTGCCGGTAATCCCGCCGGAACTTCGCCCGATGGTTCAATTGGATGGCGGCCGTTTCGCCACTTCTGATTTAAACGACCTTTACCGTCGTGTCATCAACCGTAACAATCGTTTGAAACGGTTGTTGGATCTTGGTGCACCAAGCATTATCGTGCAAAACGAAAAACGAATGCTTCAGGAAGCAGTCGATGCCTTGATTGACAACGGTCGTCGCGGCCGTCCTGTAACCGGTCCTGGTAACCGTCCTTTGAAATCTCTTTCTCATATGTTGAAAGGGAAGCAAGGTCGTTTCCGTCAGAACCTTCTCGGTAAACGTGTCGACTATTCCGGTCGTTCCGTTATCGTAGTAGGGCCAAACCTGAAGATGTTCCAATGTGGTCTTCCAAAAGAAATGGCACTTGAATTATTTAAGCCATTTGTCATGAAGGAATTGGTCGAACGTGGCTTAGCTCATAATATCAAATCTGCCAAACGTAAAATCGAACGTATCCATCCAGAAGTATGGGATGTGCTGGAAGATGTCATTAAGGAGCATCCGGTCCTGTTGAACCGTGCCCCTACATTACACCGACTTGGTATCCAGGCGTTCGAGCCGGTATTGGTTGAGGGACGAGCGATTCGTCTGCATCCGTTAGTATGTACAGCCTATAACGCTGACTTTGACGGTGACCAGATGGCTGTTCACGTACCATTATCTGCTGAAGCCCAGGCAGAAGCCCGCATCCTTATGCTGGCAGCACAAAACATCCTTAACCCTAAGGATGGAAAACCGGTTGTTACTCCTTCACAGGATATGGTTTTGGGTAACTACTACCTGACAATGGAACGCCCGGGGGCTGTTGGTGAAGGAATGGTATTCAAAGATCTGAATGAAGCATTGATCGCTTATCAGAATGGCTACGTTCACCTGCATACTAGGGTCGCTGTGTATGCTGGCTCATTAAATAATGAAACACTTACAGAAAAGCAAAACCAGCAACTGCTATTGACTACTGTAGGTAAGTTGATTTTCAACGAAATGCTGCCGGCTTCATTCCCTTATATGAATGAACCGACACAAGAGAACCTGGAAATTAAGACTCCAGAGCATTACTTTGTAGAAAAAGGAACTAACATCAAGGAAGAAATCGCCGGACGTGACGAGATACTTCCATTCAAGAAAGGTATTCTTGGTGATATCATCGCACAAGTATTTAAACAGTTCTCCATCAGTGAGACGTCTAAAATGCTTGACCGCATGAAAGACCTTGGTTTCTCTTACTCTACAAAAGCTGGTATGACAGTCGGTGTTTCCGATGTTGTCGTATTACCAGAAAA
Source organism: Thalassobacillus sp. B23F22_16 (assembly GCF_043496955.1). Classification (NCBI taxonomy): domain Bacteria; kingdom Bacillati; phylum Bacillota; class Bacilli; order Caryophanales; family Bacillaceae; genus Thalassobacillus; species Thalassobacillus sp. B23F22_16. The sequence goes on from NZ_JBIEKD010000021.1 coordinate 30,754, forward strand.
GCAGGAGATATTGGATGAAGCTCAAGGTAAAGTAGATAAAGTATTGAAACAGTTCCGTCGTGGTTTGATCACAGAAGAAGAACGCTACGATCGCGTCATTGAAGTTTGGTCGAAAGCCAAGGATGATATTCAGGACCGCTTGATGAAATCCTTGAACCCGCGTAACCCGATCTTCATGATGAGTGACTCTGGTGCGCGTGGTAACGCCTCAAACTTCACACAGCTCGCGGGTATGCGTGGTCTTATGGCCAACCCGGCTGGACGTATCATCGAGTTGCCGATCAAATCCAGTTTCCGTGAAGGTTTGACTGTACTAGAGTACTTTATTTCCACTCACGGTGCTCGTAAAGGTCTTGCCGATACAGCGTTGAAGACGGCCGACTCTGGTTACTTGACGCGTCGTCTTGTAGACGTTGCTCAGGATGTCATCATCCGTGAAGATGATTGTGGAACAGATAGAGGCTTGACCGTCAGCTCGTTGACCGAAGGTACAGAGTTGATCGAACCGTTGATCGACCGTTTGATTGGACGTACAGCTTATCAGACCGTACGTCATCCGGAAACGAATGAAGTGTTGGCTTCCCGCAATGAAGTCATCTCTGAAGATGCTGCGAAAGCTATTGTGGAAGCTGGCATTGAAGAAGTGGTTATCCGCACAGCATTCACTTGTAATACGAAACATGGTGTTTGTAAAAAATGTTACGGTCGTAACCTTGCTACCGGGGACGAAGTGGAAGTTGGAGAAGCAGTGGGAATCATTGCTGCCCAGTCCATCGGTGAACCAGGTACACAGCTTACGATGCGTACATTCCATACGGGCGGGGTTGCTGGAGACGACATCACACAAGGTCTCCCGCGTATCCAGGAATTGTTTGAAGCCCGTAACCCTAAAGGTCGTGCCGTCGTTTCTGAAATCTACGGTACAGTCCAAGAGGTTAATGAAGTCAAAGAGAAACAGGAGATTGTCGTACAAGGCGATGTAGAAACACGCACGTATACAGCTCCTTATGGCGCTCGCATGAAAGTTGCTGTTGGAGATCAGGTTGGCGCTGGTCAGGAACTTACAGAAGGTTCCGTTGATCCAAAAGAACTCTTGACTATCAGTGGCTTGGATGGCGTCCAGGAATATCTGTTGAAAGAAGTTCAGAAGGTTTACCGGATGCAAGGGGTTGAAATCGGAGATAAGCACGTCGAAGTAATGGTCCGTCAAATGCTTCGCAAAATCCGTGTACTCGACTCTGGGGATACGGAAGTATTACCTGGTTCCTTGCTGGAAATCCATCAATTCCGCGATGCAAACAAGAAGGCATTGCTGGAAGGCGGACAACCGGCAGTCGGACGCCCTGTGCTTCTTGGTATTACGAAGGCATCGCTTGAAACAGATTCCTTCTTATCTGCCGCTTCCTTCCAGGAAACAACTCGTGTCCTTACAGATGCGGCAATCAAAGGTAAACGCGATGAGCTTCTCGGCTTGAAAGAGAATGTTATCATCGGTAAACTCGTACCAGCGGGTACCGGTATGACGCGTTACCGCAAGATCCAGGCTGATAAAGAGGGGAAAAATCCCGATCAGGCTGAATTGGATCAACTGACTCAATAAATTCAAAGTTAGCAAATAACTTGGGTAAATAATGGGGAAGCGCCTTGAGAAAAAATCACCACGAATATTGTTGACATGCAAAACCGTGAGTGATAATATAATCAAGGTGCTTCCATTTATCCTTGTTACTTTGGAGGATATGCTTAAATGTCTTATGAAAAAGTAGCACAGGCTAATTCTAATATCGTTATTGGAACGAAACAGACACTGAAAGCCATGAAAAATGGCGAAGTGGAAGAAGTCTTCGTAGCTGATGATGCTGATCAGCACGTTACAGACAAAGTAATGCGCCTGGCAAAAGAATTAAACATTCCGTGCCAGCGGGTTGACTCGATGAAAAAACTCGGAGAAGCCTGTGACATTGAAGTCGGTGCAGCGACCGTGGCGATAAAGCAATAAAGTTTTGGCGGTGTTATCCGCGAAAGCTTTGTTTTTTGCCTTATTATGAACCACCTGGATGTGTGGTATTGAAAAAGTGAGGAAGGGAGGACAAAAAACATGCCTACTATTAACCAATTAGTACGTAAAGGACGTGTGAGCAAAGGACGTAAGTCTGACTCTCCTGCGTTGAACAAAGGTTACAACAGCTTCAAGAAGTCATTGACAGATCAGTCTTCTCCGCAAAAACGTGGAGTATGTACTCGTGTTGGTACAATGACACCGAAAAAGCCAAACTCTGCATTGCGTAAATATGCGCGTGTACGTTTGACTAACGGAATTGAAGTTACTGCATATATCCCTGGTATCGGCCACAACTTGCAAGAGCACAGTGTTGTTCTTATCCGTGGCGGACGTGTAAAAGACTTGCCAGGTGTGCGTTATCACATCGTTCGTGGTGCGCTTGACACTGCAGGTGTTGAAGGCCGTATGCAAGGCCGTTCCAAGTATGGAACAAAACGCCCTAAGAAATAATAGCCTGAGTGGCTTAATTATAAAAATACAACATGGAAGGAGGGGGACATATGCCACGTAAAGGACCAGTAGCTAAGCGTGATGTACTACCAGATCCGCTTTACAACTCTAAACTTGTTACTCGTTTGATCAACCAGATCATGGTTGACGGACAACGCGGTAAGGCCCAAAAGATTCTTTATAAAGCTTTCGATCTTATCCAGGAACGCAGCGGTAACGATCCAATGGAAGTTTTTGAACAAGCAATGAAAAACGTAATGCCAGTACTTGAGGTGCGTGCTCGCCGTGTAGGTGGGTCAAACTACCAGGTACCAGTTGAGGTGCGCCCAGAGCGTCGCCAGGCACTAGGATTGCGTTTCATCGTGAACTATTCTCGCTTGCGCGGTGAAAAGACGATGGAAGAACGCCTTGCTAACGAAGTATTAGATGCAGCTAACAACACAGGTGCTTCTGTCAAGAAACGCGAAGATATGCACAAGATGGCTGAAGCGAATAAAGCATTCGCTCACTATCGCTGGTAAAATCCTACCAATCACAAAACTTATATTCAGGAAGGAGAAAGATTCATGCCTAGAGAATTCTCCTTGGAGAAAACACGTAATATCGGTGTCATGGCTCACATCGACGCCGGTAAAACAACTGCTACTGAACGTATCCTTTTCTATACAGGACGTATCTATAAAATTGGGGAAACTCACGAAGGTGCTTCTCAAATGGACTGGATGGAGCAGGAGCAAGAGCGCGGTATTACAATCACATCCGCAGCAACAACTGCTCAATGGAAAGGTCATCGTATCAACATCATCGATACACCAGGCCACGTGGACTTCACTGTAGAAGTTGAACGTTCCCTGCGTGTACTAGATGGTTCTGTAGCTGTTCTTGACGCTCAATCAGGCGTTGAGCCACAAACGGAAACAGTTTGGCGCCAGGCTACAACATACGGTGTTCCTCGTATCGTCTTTGTAAATAAGATGGATAAAATCGGTGCAGACTTCATTTACTCCCTGGGCACACTTAGTGATCGCCTTGGAGCAAATGCAGCAGCAGTACAACTTCCAATCGGAGCAGAAGATGAATTCGAAGGAATCATCGACTTAGTAACGATGGAAGCATATTATTACATGGATGACTTGGGTACACGTGCGGAAGCGCGTGAAATCCCGGACAGCCATAAAGAACAAGCGGAAGAATACCGCAGCAAGTTGATTGAAGCTGTAGCAGATTTTGATGAAGACTTAATGATGAAATTCCTCGAAGGGGAAGAAATCACTAATGATGAGTTGAGATCAGCTATCCGCCAAGCAACATTAAGCGTGGAATTCTATCCAGTCTTCTGTGGTTCTGCCTTCAAAAACAAAGGTGTACAGTTATTGATTGATGGGGTTATTGATTATCTTCCATCTCCACTGGATGTACCTCCAATCGAAGGTCATGTTCCACAAACAGAAGAAGAGGTTGTCCGTAAAGCGGACGACAAAGAACCTTTCTCTGCTTTGGCGTTTAAGGTTGCAACAGACCCATATGTAGGTAAACTGACGTTTTTCCGCGTTTATTCCGGAACCTTGAAATCTGGTTCATACGTAAAGAACTCCACGAAAGATAAGCGTGAGCGTGTAGGTCGTATCCTGCAGATGCACGCGAATTCCCGTGAAGAGATCTCTGAAGTATATGCAGGAGATATCGCAGGTGCTGTAGGTCTGAAGGATACAGGTACTGGTGACACATTGTGTGACGAGAAGAGCCTGGTAATTCTTGAGTCTATGGAATTCCCTGAGCCGGTTATTTCCGTAGCAATTGAACCGAAATCCAAGGCTGACCAGGATAAAATGGCTGTTGCCCTTGGTAAGCTGGCAGAAGAAGATCCGACCTTTGTAACTGAGACAGATACCGAAACTGGTCAAACGATCATTAAAGGTATGGGTGAGCTTCACCTCGACATTATTGTCGACCGTCTCCGTCGCGAATTCAAAGTAGATGCCAACATCGGTGCTCCTCAGGTTGCCTACCGCGAAACATTCCGCGGAAGCGCTGAAGTCGAAGGTAAATTCGTACGTCAGTCTGGTGGTCGCGGACAATACGGTCACGTTTGGGTCAAATTCGAGCCAAACGAAGAAGGCGCAGGCTTTGAATTTGAAAACAAAATCGTCGGTGGTGTCGTTCCGCGTGAATACATTCCTTCCGTAGAACAAGGTATTAAAGAATCCTTGGAAAACGGTGTACTAGCCGGATATCCGATGGTAGACATCAAAGCAACACTTTATGATGGTTCTTACCATGATGTTGACTCCAACGAAATGGCATTTAAAGTTGCCGCTTCCATGGCACTTAAAGAAGCCAAGAATAAATGTAAACCAGTACTTCTTGAGCCATTGATGAAAGTGGAAGTTGTAATCCCTGAAGAATACATGGGAGATATCATGGGTGATGTCACTTCCCGTCGTGGACGTGTAGAAGGTATGGAAGCCCGTGGTTCTGCACAAGTGGTTAAAGCATTTGTACCACTTTCTGAAATGTTCGGTTACGCAACAGCGTTGCGTTCCAACACCCAAGGCCGTGGAACTTACTCCATGCACTTTGACCATTATGAAGAAGTACCAAAGAGCATTGCTGATGAAATCATCAAGAAAAATGCCGGTCAGTAATTGATTTTATTGACTAGATAAAGTATAAATTATATTGTAGGCTTAGAGGCAATTTTGCATTGCTTCTGAGCTTCCTATAAAAAAAGTTAAACTATAACAATATGTTATTTATTTAAAGGAGGAACTATAAATGGGTAAAGAAAAGTTTGATCGTTCCAAGTCCCACGTCAACATTGGTACAATTGGCCACGTTGACCATGGTAAAACAACACTAACTGCTGCAATCACTACAGTACTTCACAAGAAATCTGGTTCTGGTACTGCAATGGCATACGACATGATCGACGGTGCTCCAGAAGAGCGTGAGCGTGGAATCACAATCGCAACTGCACACGTTGAGTATGAAACTGACAATCGTCACTATGCACACGTTGACTGCCCAGGCCACGCTGACTATGTTAAAAACATGATCACTGGTGCTGCGCAAATGGACGGTGCTATCCTGGTTGTATCTGCAGCTGATGGCCCAATGCCACAAACTCGTGAGCACATCCTTCTTTCTCGTCAAGTAGGTGTACCTGCGATCGTAGTATTCCTAAACAAAACTGACATGGTAGACGACGAAGAGCTACTTGAACTAGTTGAAATGGAAGTTCGTGACCTATTGACTGAATACGAATTCCCTGGTGATGATGTACCAGTAATCAAAGGTTCTGCTCTTAAAGCCCTAGAAGGCGACGATGAGTACGAAGCTAAAATCTTTGAACTAATGGATGCGGTTGATGAGTACATCCCAACTCCAGAGCGTGACACTGACAAGCCATTCATGATGCCAGTTGAGGACGTATTCTCAATCACTGGCCGTGGTACAGTTGCAACTGGCCGTGTAGAGCGTGGTCAAGTTAAAGTCGGTGACGAAATCGAAATCATCGGTCTTGCTGAAGAGCCTACTAAAACTACTGTAACTGGTGTTGAAATGTTCCGTAAGCTTCTTGACTATGCAGAAGCTGGTGACAACATCGGTGCACTTCTTCGTGGTGTATCCCGTGAAGATATCAACCGTGGACAAGTACTTGCTAAGCCAGGTTCTATCACTCCACACACGAAGTTCCGTGCAGAAGTTTATGTACTATCTAAAGAAGAAGGTGGACGTCACACTCCATTCTTCACTAACTACCGTCCACAGTTCTACTTCCGTACAACTGACGTAACTGGTGTTTGCCAGCTGCCAGAAGGAGTAGAAATGGTAATGCCTGGTGACAACGTTGAAATGACAGTTGAACTTATTTCTCCAATCGCTATCGAAGATGGAACTAAGTTCTCTATCCGTGAAGGTGGCCGTACAGTAGGCGCCGGCGTTGTTGCTGAAATCACTGAGTAATAACAACATTAATTATAAAAAGACAGCGATCTAGCATCGCTGTCTTTTTTGCATTTTATCAGGGGTTCTTTACCATAATAGCGTCAGGGTTGGCTGGGAAACTACTCGCTTTCCTGCGGGGGAACCGACAAGCCTCCTCAGTCGTTTCACTCCTTGTGGGGTCTCGCCTGGCTCCTTCTCCCGCGGGAGTCTCGCAGTTTCCCAACCACCCCATCTGAAGAATGGGAGATACGAACCCATCCCATATTATAGATGTCTTCTACTTCTAATCGATAATTGAACAAAGACGCGGTTTTAAGCTCATATTTCATGCGTAGCTCCCTCCTTGTTTAAAAATATACCGATGTTTCCGTTTCTCTCATAAACGCAAGGAGGGCCGGGAAATTGCGAGACTCCTATGGGATGAACATGATCGGTGAGATCCCGCAGGGCTTTAGCCCGAGGAAGCTCACCTCATGCACATGGAAAGCGAGTGATTTCCCGGACCTCCCTACCGTTACTACCTTAACGGAAAGAGTTTTCGCGAACATCACTTCTCGAAATCAAGTCTTCGACTTTTCCGGCCTTATAATTGAATAAGCATAGCGTGCCGATGACGGACCAGCCACGAATAATTGCTTTATATTTATATAGAAGAAACTCGTCAAATTTTATTTTCCAACTATTACTTTTAGTTAGTTGGAATCTTACTGGCGCTAGGGGTTGAAATGATAACCAGAAGTTTGTATAATGTTTTGAGTGTTGCTTCATAGATTCGTTGAATTTATGCTTGCATTCACCAACGTTCTTCTATATAATGAATAATGTTGGTCATAAAAGGCGATGAAGCGAAAGGTTGTTGGCACACCCGGCCCCTTTGCCATGGCGGGTGAGTCGAGGAATTTTCGTGGAGAAAGTCTATTTAACAAAATGGGCGTAAAGGAGGGAAAATAATGGCAAAAGAGAAGATTCGTATTCGTTTAAAGGCGTATGATCATCGTATTCTAGATCAATCCGCTGAAAAAATCGTGGACACTGCGAAGCGTTCAGGTGCTAATGTATCTGGTCCAATCCCGCTTCCGACAGAAAAAAGCATTTACACAGTTTTGCGTGCGGTGCACAAATACAAAGATGCTCGTGAGCAATTCGAAATGCGTACTCACAAACGTCTAATCGACATTGTAAATCCAACACCACAAACTGTAGATTCACTTATGCGTTTAGATCTACCATCTGGTGTGGATATCGAAATCAAACTATAATAGTATTTTTTAATTAATAGGAGGTGTAACGGATGGCGAAAGGAATCTTAGGACGCAAAGTCGGCATGACTCAAGTTTTCTCTGAAAATGGCGAGTTGATCCCAGTAACAGTGGTTCAAGCCGAACCAAACGTTGTTCTTCAAAAGAAAACAAACGAAAACGACGGTTATGAATCCCTGCAATTGGGCTTTGCTGATGAAAAGAAGAATCGCGTGAACAAAGCTGGGCAAGGACATGCTGATAAAGCAAACACCACCCCTAAGCGCTACGTTCGTGAAATCCGTAATGTAAATCTTGACGATTATGAAGTAGGTCAAGAGGTTAAGGTAGATATTTTCGAAGCTGGAGACATCATTGATGTTACTGGAACATCCAAGGGTAAAGGTTTCCAAGGTGCTATTAAGCGTCATAACCAATCCCGCGGACCAATGACTCACGGTTCTCGCTATCACCGACGTCCAGGTGCTATGGGTGTAATTGACCCAATGCGTGTATTTAAAGGTAAAAACCTTCCTGGTCAAATGGGTAACGAGCAAGTGACATTGCAAAACCTTGAAGTAGTACAAGTGGATGTAGAACGTAACTTGCTGCTTATCAAAGGCAATGTTCCTGGCCCGAAAAAATCTTACGTTAAAATTACAAGTGCAATCAAGGCTAACAAATAATTAAAGGAAGGGAGGATTAGTCATGCCTAAAGTAGCACTATTAAACCAAAGTGGCTCTCAGGTAGGCGATGTGGAATTGAACGATGCCGTATTCGGTATTGAACCAAATACACATGTACTACATGAAGCAGTTGTTATGCAGCGCGCATCTTTGCGTCAAGGCACACACAAAGTAAAGAATCGTTCAGAAGTGAGTGGCGGTGGTCGTAAACCATGGCGTCAAAAGGGTACAGGTCGTGCACGTCAAGGATCTATCCGTTCCCCACAATGGGTTGGCGGTGGAACTGTGTTCGGTCCTACACCACGCAGCTACAGCTACAAACTTCCAAAGAAAGTACGCCGTCTGGCTCTTCGTTCTGCGCTTTCTACTAAAGCGAACGAGGAAAACGTCGTTGTTTTAGAAGCTCTTTCTTTTGACGCTCCAAAAACAAAAGAAGCAGTAAACGTCCTTAAAGCTCTGGATGTCAACACGAAAGCGTTGATCGTAACAGCGGACGAAGATGAAAATGTAACTCGCTCAACAAACAACATTCCTAATGCGAAGACTATCACAGTCGATCAATTGAATGTACTTGATTTGTTGGCGCATGACAAGCTGATCCTGACGAAGGAAGCAGCTGAAAAAGCAGGGGAGGTGCTTGCATAATGAAAGACGCTCGTGATATCATTAAGCGCCCTGTCATTACGGAACACTCTGCTGACCTTATGGGAGAAAAGAAATATACGTTTGAAGTTGATACAAAAGCGAACAAAACACAAATCAAGCATGCTGTTGAGGAAATCTTCGGTGTGAAAGTTGAACGTGTTAACACGCTTAACCTGAAAGGTAAATTCAAGCGTATGGGTCGTTATGGTGGATACCGTTCTGACCGTAAGAAAGCAGTTGTCACTTTGACTGAAGATAGTAAAGAACTAGAATTCTTTGAAGGTGTATAAATAAAAATTCAAATGTGAAGGAGGGAAAAACGATGGCGATTAAAAAATACAGACCTACTACAAATGGTCGTAGAGGTATGACCGGTTCCGATTTCGCTGAAATCACAACCGATAAGCCAGAAAAATCCTTGCTGTCTCCGTTGCACAAACGTGGTGGCCGTAACAACCAAGGTAAATTAACAGTTCGTCATCAAGGCGGCGGTCATAAGCGTCAATACCGTATTATCGACTTTAAGCGTGATAAAGATGGAATACCAGGACGCGTTGCTACAATCGAATACGATCCTAACCGTTCCGCTAACATTGCTTTAATCCATTACGTAGATGGTGAAAAGCGTTATATCCTAGCCCCTAAAGGGTTGGAAGTAGGGAATGAAATCATGTCAGGTGAAGGTGCTGACATCAAAGCTGGTAACTCTCTTCAATTGAAAGATATCCCAGTTGGTACGATCATCCACAACATTGAACTTAAGCCTGGTCGCGGTGGTCAAATGGCACGCTCTGCTGGTGCACAAGCACAAGTACTTGGACGCGAAGATAAGTACACACTTGTACGTTTGACTTCCGGAGAAGTACGCCTGGTATTGAGCACTTGCCGTGCGACTATCGGTCAAGTAGGTAACCTTCAGCATGAACTGATCAACATTGGTAAAGCTGGACGTTCCCGTCACCTAGGTAAGCGCCCTACAGTTCGTGGTTCTGTTATGAACCCAAGTGATCACCCACACGGTGGTGGTGAAGGACGTGCGCCAATCGGTCGTAAGTCACCAATGTCTCCATGGGGTAAACCTACGCTTGGTCTTAAGACTCGTAAGCGTAACAAGCCTACAGATAAGTATATTGTACGTAAACGTAAAAAATAAACGGGGTTGATCGACGGGGGATGAAACCCGTCTCTCAATCACGAAGGGAGGTTTATGTATGGGTCGCAGCCTAAAAAAGGGACCTTTCGTAGATGACCATTTGATGAAGAAAGTTGAGAAATTGAATGAAGACGACAAGAAACAAGTGGTGAAAACCTGGTCTCGTCGTTCTACTATTTTCCCTAATTTTGTCGGACACACAATCGCAGTTTATGACGGACGTAAACATGTACCAGTCTATGTTACTGAAGATATGGTAGGTCATAAGCTTGGCGAATTCGCGCCATCCCGTACGTTCAAGGGTCACTCTGGCGACGATAAGAAAACAAAACGCTAATTGAGAGGAGGCACTCTACATGCAAGCTAAAGCCGTTGCAAAAACCGTTCGTATTGCTCCTCGTAAAGTTCGTATTGTTATCGATTTGATTCGAGGAAAAAACGTAGGCGAAGCGATCGGTATTTTAAATAATACTCGACGTGGCGCTTCTCCGGTTGTAGAAAAAGTATTGAAATCTGCTATTGCAAACGCAGAGCATAACTATGAACTAGATCCAGAAAGCTTATATATTTCTGAAGCATATGTAAACGAAGGTGTGACAATGAAACGTTTCCGTCCACGCGCAATGGGACGTGCGAGCCAGATCAACAAACGTACCAGTCACATTACAGTTGTCGTATCAGAAAAGAAGGAGGGATAATCAGTGGGTCAAAAAGTTAATCCGGTAGGTCTTCGTGTCGGCGTTATCCGCGACTGGGAATCCAAGTGGTACGCAGGTAAAGATTACGCAGACTTGCTACATGAAGACATTAAGATTCGTGAATATATTGAACAACGTCTTAAGGATGCTGCTGTTTCAACCATCGAAATTGAACGTGCAGCTAACCGCGTGAACATTACTATCCACACAGCTAAGCCTGGTATGGTTATCGGTAAGGGCGGTTCTGAAGTTGAAGCACTTCGTAAGTCATTGAACAGCCTTACTGGCAAACGTGTTCACATCAACATCGTTGAAGTTAAAAAAGCAGACTTGAACGCAACATTGGTTGCTGAAAATATTGCACGCCAATTGGAAAACCGTATTTCTTTCCGTCGTGCTCAAAAACAAACAATCCAACGTGCTATGCGCGCAGGTGCCAAAGGTATCCGTACACAAGTATCCGGACGTCTTGGCGGCGCAGACATCGCTCGTGCAGAACATTATAGTGAAGGAACAGTACCACTACACACACTTCGTGCAGACATCGACTACGGAACTGCAGAAGCTGACACCACATACGGTAAACTTGGTGTTAAAGTGTGGATCTATCGTGGAGAAGTCCTTCCAACTAAAAACAACAACTAAGGAAGGGGGAAAAGCATTATGTTAATGCCTAAACGTGTCAAGTATCGTCGTCAACACCGTACTAGTCTGAAAGGCCGCGCGAAAGGCGGAACTTCAGTAGCATTTGGTGAATATGGTTTGCAAGCTGTAGAGCCTGCATGGATTACTAGCCGTCAAATCGAGGCAGCGCGTATCGCGATGACTCGTTACATGAAGCGTGGCGGTAAGGTTTGGATTAAAATCTTCCCTGACAAGCCTTATACTGCTAAACCCCTAGAGGTCCGCATGGGTTCCGGTAAAGGTGCTCCAGAAGGATGGGTTGCAGTAGTAAAACCTGGGAAAATCATGTTTGAAATCGCAGGTGTATCTGAAGAAGTAGCACGCGAAGCGTTGCGCCTTGCTTCACACAAACTGCCGATTAAAACTAAATTCGTAAAACGTGAAGAAATTGGTGGTGAAATCAATGAAGGCTAATGAAATCAGAGAATTAACCACTGCCGAAATTGAACAAAAAGTTAAATCTTTAAAAGAAGAACTTTTCAACCTACGTTTCCAGCTGGCAACAGGTCAACTTGAGAACACAGCACGTATCCGTCAGGTTCGCAAGTCCATTGCAAAAATGAAGACCGTTGTTCGTGAAAGAGAGCTAGGCGTAAATAACTAATAGTTGAGAGGAGGTTACCCTCACATGAGTGAACGTAACAATCGTAAGGTTTACACTGGTCGTGTAGTATCTGACAAGATGGATAAAACCATTACGGTAATGGTTGAGACGTATAAATTCCACAAGCTATATGGCAAGCGTGTTAAATACTCTAAGAAGTTCAAGACCCATGACGAAAACAACCAAGCTAAAAACGGCGACATCGTACGTATCATGGAAACTCGTCCGCTATCAGCAACAAAGCGTTTCCGTTTGGTTGAAATCGTTGAAGAGTCAGTTATTATCTAATTAAAGTTCGCTCGGAAGGATTCCGAAGGGAGGTTACAACGATATGATCCAACAAGAGAGTCGTTTAAAAGTTGCAGACAACTCTGGTGCTCGTGAAATTCAAACTATTAAGGTGTTAGGTGGTTCTGGACGTAAGACTGCTAACATCGGTGACGTCATCGTTGCTTCGGTAAAACAAGCAACACCAGGAGGCGTTGTCAAAAAAGGTGAGATTGTAAAAGCAGTAATTGTACGTTCCAAGAGCGGAGCTCGCCGTAAAGATGGTTCTTACATTCGATTTGATGAGAATGCTGCCGTAATCATCCGTGACGATAAAGGACCACGTGGTACTCGTATCTTCGGTCCGGTTGCTCGTGAATTGCGTGATGAGAAATTTATGAAAATCGTATCTCTAGCTCCAGAAGTACTATAAAGAATGAATCGCGTTGTTAAGGAGGTGCGTCAAGCATGCATGTAAAAAAAGGCGATAAGGTAATGGTCATTTCCGGTAAGGACAAAGGCAAGCAAGGCTCTGTACTTGAAGCTTACCCGAAAAATGAACGTGTACTAGTTGAAGGTATCAACGTCGTGAAAAAACACGCAAAACCTTCTCAAGATAACCCACAAGGTGGAATTCTAAACCAGGAAGCACCTATCCATGTATCTAATGTAATGCCGATTGACCCGAAATCAGGCGAACCAACACGTGTTGGATACAAAGTGGAAAACGGAAAGAAAGTTCGTATCGCTAAAAAATCTGGTGAAACGTTAGGTAATTAATTAGCGACGAAAGGAGGGCCATACGATGAACGAACTACAGAATAAATATAATGAAGAAGTTGTGCCATCTTTGATGGAAAAATTCAATTATGACTCTATCATGGAAGCACCTAGAGTTGAGAAGATCGTAGTCAACATGGGTGTTGGTGATGCGGTTCAAAATGCGAAAGCATTGGACACTGCTGTTGAAGAACTATCACTTATCACTGGTCAAAAACCAATGGTAACACGTGCGAAGAAATCAATCGCTGGCTTCCGCCTTCGTGAAGGAATGCCAATCGGTGCGAAAGTTACTCTTCGCGGTGAGCGTATGTACGAATTCTTGCAAAAGTTGATTGCTGTATCTTTGCCACGTGTACGTGACTTCCGTGGTATTTCCAAGAAAGCATTCGACGGCCGTGGAAACTACACGCTTGGTGTAAAAGAACAATTGATTTTCCCAGAGATTAACTATGATAAAGTCAACAAAGTGCGTGGAATGGACATCGTTGTAGTAACTACAGCGAACACTGATGAAGAAGCGCGTGAACTCTTAGCTCAGTTTGGCATGCCGTTTCAAAAATAATGAGCTAACAAAGGAGGGAAAATTGTGGCTAAAAAATCAATGATCGCGAAACAAAAGCGACCGCAAAAGTATAAAGTTCAGGAATATACACGTTGTGAGCGTTGTGGACGTCCTCATTCCGTACTACGCAAATTCAAACTTTGCCGTATTTGCTTCCGCGAACTTGCATATAAAGGACAAATTCCTGGCGTCAAAAAAGCTAGCTGGTAAAGACCCCGATAGGGAAGGAGGTAACAAGTTATGACAATGACAGATCCGATTGCAGATATGCTGACACGTATTCGTAATGCCAACATGGTCCGCCATGAGAAGCTAGAACTTCCAGCTTCAAACTTGAAGAAGGAGATCGCTGATATCCTTAAGCGTGAAGGTTTTGTACGTGATTTCGAGTATGTAGAAGACAATCATCAAGGTGTTCTACGTATTTTCTTGAAATACGGACAAAACGACGAGCGTGTAATCACTGGACTGAAACGTATCAGTAAACCAGGATTGCGTGTTTACGCTAAAGCAGAAGAGCTACCAAAAGTCTTGAATGGCTTAGGTGTCGCTATCGTATCCACATCTAAAGGTGTATTAACTGATAAAGAAGCACGTGAGCAGGCTATTGGCGGCGAAGTGCTTGCCTATATCTGGTAATCTTAAAGAGAAGACAGGAGGTGCAAAGATATGTCTCGCGTAGGTTTTAAATCATTAGAACTTCCAGAAGGTGTTGAAGTTAAAAATGACAACAACACTGTTACAGTTAAAGGTCCAAAAGGGGAACTTACTCAAACGTTCCACGAGGACATGACAATTAAAGTTGAAGACAATGTTCTTACTGTAGAGCGTCCAAGCGAAAGTAAAGAACATCGTGCCCTTCATGGAACAACTCGCAGCCTGATCGGAAACATGGTTGAAGGAGTATCCAAAGGCTACGAAAAAAGTCTTGAAATCATCGGTGTAGGTTACCGTGCGACAAAGCAAGGTAACAAAGTGACCATCAACGCTGGTTATTCCCACCCTGTGGAAGTAGAACAGCGTGACGGTATTGAAATCGATGTTCCTTCCAACACGAAACTTGTTGTAAAAGGTATCGATAAAGAATTGGTTGGCGCTGTAGCTGCCAACATCCGTGCTATTCGTCCGCCAGAGCCTTACAAAGGTAAAGGTATCCGTTATGAAGGCGAATATGTACGTCGTAAAGAAGGTAAAACTGCTAAGTAAGGGCAAGTAAGCAACAGAAAGGAGTGACCTTGATGATCACTAAGCCTGATAAAAATGTGACACGTAAGAAAAGACATGCTCGTGTACGTCGCAGCATTTCTGGAACTGCTGCACGCCCACGTTTGAACGTATATCGCTCTAACAAGCACATCTATGCACAATTGATCGATGATGTGAATCAAGTGACAGTAGCTAGCGCTTCCACTAACGACAATGGTTTCGACCTTGAAAGCACTGGTAACGTTGAAGCAGCTAAAAAAGTCGGAGAACTGATTGCACAACGTGCACAGGACAATGGTTACAAAAACGTCGTGTTCGACCGTGGCGGCTATTTGTACCATGGACGTGTAAAAGCATTAGCAGAAGCCGCTCGTGAAGCCGGCCTTGAATTTTAATCGTTAAAGGAGGGACATATATGCGTACAAACATCGACCCTAGTAAACTAGATCTAGAAGAACGCGTTGTAACAGTCAACCGTGTAGCAAAAGTAGTTAAAGGTGGACGTCGTTTCCGTTTTGCAGCATTGGTTGTTGTAGGAGATAAAAATGGTCACGTCGGATTCGGTACTGGTAAAGCCCAAGAGGTACCAGAAGCGATCAAAAAGGCGATCGACGATGCAAAGAAAAACTTGATCAGTGTACCAGTCGTTGGTACGACTATTCCACATGAAATCCATGGACAATTCGGTGCTGGTAACATCCTATTGAAACCAGCTGCAGAAGGTACCGGAGTAATCGCTGGTGGCCCTGTCCGTGCCGTACTTGAGCTCGCAGGTGTAGGTGACATCCTGTCTAAATCCCTAGGATCCAACACACCAATCAACATGGTCCGTGCAACAATCAGCGGCCTTAATGAGCTTAAGCGCGCTGAAGATGTAGCTAAACTACGTGGAAAGTCTGTAGAAGAACTGTTAGGATAAGGAGGGAAATAACATGGCTAAAAAGTTGGAAGTTACCCTCACGCGCAGTGTGATCGGCAGACCTGAAGACCAACGTCTAACTGTCAAAACACTTGGCCTGAATAAAATTCGTCAATCTGTGGTACTTGAAGACACTCCATCCAATCGTGGAATGGTTAACAAAGTATCTCACTTGGTTGCAATTAAAGAAGTAGAATAAACATTAAGCGCAAAGAGGAGGTGCTCGCATGAAACTACATGAATTGAAGCCATCAAAAGGTGCTCGTAAAGAACGTAACCGTGTCGGACGCGGAATGGCGACAGGAAATGGTAAAACTTCCGGTCGTGGTCATAAGGGGCAGAAAGCTCGTTCCGGCGGTGGCACTCGTCCAGGATTCGAAGGTGGACAAATGCCATTATTCCAACGTCTTCCTAAACGTGGATTCACTAACATCCACCGTAAGGAATTCGCTATCGTAAACCTTGATGCACTTAATCGCTTTGATGAAGGCACAGAGGTTACTCCTGAGCTTTTACTTGAAACTGGCGTAGTAAGCAAAGAAAAAGCTGGTATCAAAATCCTTGGTAACGGATCACTTGATAAAAAACTTACAGTAAAAGCTCACAAGTTCTCTGCTTCAGCTAAAGAAGCAATTGAAGCAGCGGGCGGTCAAACTGAGGTGATTTAATGTTCCGGACAATCTCCAATTTTATGCGCGTGGGTGATATTCGGCGAAAAATCATATTTACACTTTTGATGTTGATCGTTTTCCGCTTTGGAACATTCATTCCCGTACCATTTACGGATAAGAATGCCATCAACTTCATGGATGAACAGAATGCCTTCGGTTTCTTGAATACTTTCGGGGGCGGCGCGTTGCAAAACTTTTCTATTTTTGCGATGGGGATCATGCCCTACATTACTGCTTCCATCATTATGCAGTTATTGCAAATGGACGTAGTACCTAAATTCGCAGAATGGAAGAAACAAGGGGAAGTGGGCCGGAGGAAATTGGCTCAGTTTACCCGTTATGGCACAGTCGTTCTTGCTTTTATTCAAGCTATTGGAATGTCCATTGGTTTTAACGCGATGACGCAAGGGCAGCTTATCCAGAATCCTGGAGTCGGCAAGTTTCTTGTTATTGCGTTAGTATTGACGGGTGGTACGGCATTCTTAATGTGGCTTGGTGAACAGATCACCGCTAACGGGGTGGGAAATGGAATTTCCATCTTGATTTTTGCAGGTATCGTAGCTGCCATCCCACAAGGTGTAAATCAACTATATGATCAGTACCTTGCTGATCCTGGTGAACAATTGTTTCTTAACCTCGTAATATTGGCAATCATTCTACTAGTTATCGTAGCTGTGGTGGTTGGAGTTATCTTTATCCAACAGGCACTACGCAAAATTCCAGTCCAATATGCCAAGCGTCTAGTAAATCGTTCACCAGTAGGCGGGCACTCCACGCATTTACCGATTAAAGTTAATGCTGCCGGAGTAATCCCGGTCATCTTTGCCATTTCCTTCATCATTGCTCCGCGGACAATCGCTGGATTCTTTGAAGGAAGCGAAATAGCCAGTACGATCGAATATATTTTCGATTATCAAAACTGGCCAGGGATGATCATTTATGTCGCTTTGATTATTGCCTTCACGTATTTCTACACTTTTGTTCAAGTTAACCCTGAACAAATGGCAGAAAACCTGAAGAAGCAAGGTGGATATATTCCTGGTATCCGTCCAGGTCAAAACACGGAAACTTATTTGACACGAGTCATGTATCGTCTAACTTTCGTCGGCTCGATCTTCTTAGCCGCCGTTTCGATTTTACCGATCATACTTGGGTCAGTGGCTAACCTGCCGCCTACCATTCAAATTGGAGGCACGAGCTTGCTCATCGTAGTAGGTGTTGCACTTGAAATGATGAAACAGTTGGAAAGCCAATTAGTGAAGCGTCACTATAAAGGGTTTATTAAATAAACATCCTTGGAAATGTTTCGAAGGGTGATCAACATGAGAGCGAGGGGAACAAGTTGAATTTAATTCTGATGGGTCTTCCTGGTGCCGGTAAAGGTACCCAGGCTGAAAAGATAGTCGAAAAATATAACATCCCTCATATCTCAACTGGAGATATGTTCCGTTTAGCTATCAAAGAAGGAACAGCATTAGGTAAAGAAGCAAAATCATTCATGGACAAAGGCGAATTGGTTCCTGATGAAGTAACCATCGGAATCGTGCGTGAACGTCTCAGCAAAGATGATTGTCAAAAAGGTTTCTTGCTGGATGGTTTTCCGAGAACAATCGCTCAAGCCGAAGCCCTGGAAAATCTTTTGAAGGATATGAACGAATCCTTGGATTATGTCCTTCATATTGATGTTCCAACCGATCAACTGGTAGAACGTTTAACAGGCAGACGTGTCTGCCCGACATGTGGTGCTACGTATCACGTCATCTACAACCCTCCTAAAGTGGAAGGCAAATGTGATAAAGATGGTTCCGAGTTGATTCAGCGTGAAGATGATCAACCAGAAACTGTCCGTAAACGTTTGGATGTAAATATCGAACAGACACAACCAATGTTGGACTTCTACAAGGACAAAGGCTATTTAGTAACAATTGAAGGTGACCAGGATATCAACCAAGTATTCAAGGACATCGACGAAAAGCTCGGAGGCTTAGCTAAATGATCATCACGAAAACACCACGGGAAATTGAAATCATGCGTGAAGCGGGCAGAATTGTTGCCCTGACGCACCGAGAGTTGAAAAAGCATATTCAACCAGGTATCACTACAGGAGAATTGGATAACATTGCTGAGCAGTTTATCAGCAGTATGGATGCAATTCCTTCCTTTAAAGGGTATAATGGTTTCCGTGGTAGTATTTGCGCCTCTGTCAATGAGGAGCTTGTTCATGGAATTCCGGGTGACCGGAAATTGAATGAAGGAGATATCATCAGTATTGATATCGGTGCAAAATACAAAGGATATCATGGCGATTCAGCCTGGACTTATCCGGTCGGTGAAATTGATGAAAAGACAGAGGATTTGCTGAAAGTTACTGAAACATCCTTGTTTAAAGGACTTGATGAAGCAAAACCAGGTGTACGCCTTTCAAATATATCGCATGCCATCCAAAGTTACGTTGAACCGTTAGGATACTCGATTGTCCGGGAATATGTAGGACATGGCGTCGGACAGGAACTGCATGAGGACCCACAAATTCCTCATTATGGACCTCCCAACAAGGGGCCGCGTCTGAAGCCTGGAATGGTATTGGCGGTTGAACCGATGGTGAATGCAGGTAAAAGGTACGTCAAAACACTTGCTGATAATTGGACGGTCGTCACGCAAGACGGTAAGATGTGTGCTCATTTTGAACATACTATCGTCATTACTGAAGAAGGTTATGAGATTTTAACCAAAGCCTAAGTGAAGGTGATCGTGATTGAACGAAACTGAGTCGAGTCCACGAATAGGTCAAGTTGTTCGTATTGTACAGGGACGTGAAGCAGAGCAGTATATGGTTGTCATTGATTTGCTTGACGATCGTTTTGTGCTGCTTGCTGATGGGGAGAAACGAAAGTTTGATCGACCAAAGAAAAAGAATCTGCAGCACGTGGAGCTGATGGATTTCGTTTCTCCAGAAGTCCAACACAGCCTTCTAGAAACTGGTCGCGTCACAAATGGTAAGCTGCGTTTTGCCGTAACGAAATTTATGAATGAAGTAGTGACTGATTTGAAGAAGGGAGATCAACTCGATGGCGAAAGACGATGTAATTGAAGTGGAAGGTACCGTCGTTGAGACTCTGCCAAATGCAATGTTCAAGGTAGAGCTTGAGAACGAACATACCGTTCTGGCACATGTATCTGGTAAAATTCGCATGCATTTCATTCGAATCTTGCCTGGTGACAAAGTGACGGTTGAACTTTCCCCTTATGATTTAACAAGAGGACGAATTACGTACCGTTATAAATAGCATGAAATGCTCCGATCTAAAAGGAGGTATGGATCATGAAGGTAAGGCCTTCTGTAAAACCAATTTGCGAAAAGTGCAAAGTTATCCGTCGTAAAGGTAAAGTAATGGTAATTTGCGAAAATCCTAAGCATAAACAAAAACAAGGCTAATTCTGAAGGAGGTGCACGTAACCTATGGCACGTATTGCAGGTATAGATATTCCTCGTGACAAGCGCGTCGTTGTTTCTTTAACTTATATCTATGGCATTGGTAAATCCGCTGCTAAAGAAGTACTGGCTAAAGCTGGTGTTTCTGAAGACACACGCGTCCGCGACTTGACTGAGGACGAACTAGCTAAAATCCGTAAAGCAATGGAGGACTTCAACGTAGAAGGTGACCTTCGCCGTGAAGTTTCTCTTAACATCAAACGTTTGATTGAAATCGGTTCTTACCGTGGAATCCGCCACCGTCGCGGCCTTCCAGTACGCGGACAGAAGACGAAGAACAACTCCCGTACTCGTAAGGGACCACGTCGTACCGTTGCGAATAAGCGTAAATAATCGTTAGATAAAGGAGGTAAATAAAACAATATGGCACGTAAAACTAACACTCGTAAACGTCGTGTGAAAAAGAATATTGAGAGTGGAGTGGCTCATATCCGTTCTACTTTCAACAATACGATCGTTACTATCACCGATGTCCAAGGTAACGCAGTAAGCTGGAGCAGTGCTGGATCCCTAGGTTTCAAAGGTTCCCGTAAGTCTACTCCATTCGCTGCACAAATGGCTTCTGAAGCTGCAGCTAAAGCAGCTCAGGAACACGGTATGAAAACTTTGGAAGTAACCGTTAAAGGCCCAGGTGCTGGTCGTGAAGCTGCTATCCGTGCACTTCAAGCTGCAGGCTTGGAAGTAACAGCTATTCGTGATGTTACACCTGTACCTCACAATGGTTGCCGTCCGCCAAAACGTCGTCGTGTATAATTTTACTGTATAGAATTTGTAACCCTGTCTATAATGGGTTATGATAGCTATTTAACAGCACCGCATGAATAACAGACAATACGAACGTTATTTGTTCTAAATCGGGGACTGCCTACCTGAGGAATTTCGGTTAGACAGGAGGTCTAACCGAGGTTTCGACGTTTTGAAGGAGGGTTTTGTTTAATGATCGAAATTGAAAAGCCGAAAATTGAAACGGTTGAGATCAGCGATGACGCCACATTTGGGAAATTCGTTGTCGAACCGCTCGAACGCGGGTATGGTACAACACTAGGTAACTCCTTACGTCGTATCCTACTATCCTCGCTTCCTGGCGCTGCTGTGACATCTGTTCAGATGGATGGGGCACTTCATGAATTCTCCACGATCGATGGGGTGGTTGAAGATGTAACGACTATCATTCTGAACCTGAAGAAACTGGCTCTGAAGATTTATTCAGATGAGGAAAAGACTTTAGAGATTGATGTACAAGGCGAAGGAAACGTTACTGCTGCTGACATTACGCATGACAGTGATATCGAGGTCTTGAATCCGGAGATTCACATTGCAACACTTGGTCCGAATGCCAGTCTGCAAATGCGTATCACAGCTGAGCGTGGCAGAGGATATCGCCCGGCAGAGGGGAACAATCACGAAGACCTGCCAATCGGGGTCATTCCGGTTGATTCCATCTTCACACCAGTATCACGTGTAACATACCAGGTGGAAAACACACGTGTGGGTCAATCAGCTAATTTTGATAAACTTACGTTAGATGTTTGGACAGATGGAAGCATTCGTCCAGAAGAGGCTGTGTCTCTAGGTGCTAAAGTCTATATGGAACACCTCAATATCTTTGTCGGCCTTACTGATGAAGCACAAAAAGCTGAAATCATGGTAGAAAAAGAAGAGGACCAAAAAGAAAAAGTACTAGAGATGACGATCGAAGAGCTTGACTTGTCTGTACGTTCCTACAATTGCTTGAAGCGTGCAGGTATCAATACCGTACAGGAACTTGCTCATAAGTCTGAAGAAGACATGATGAAGGTCCGCAACCTTGGACGTAAGTCACTGGAAGAAGTTAAATATAAATTAGATGAACTCGGCCTTGGTCTAAGAAAAGACGATTGATCGATAGATTGCATCAAAGAGAGTCAAAACAAGGGAGGGATAATCAATGGCTAGAAAATTGGGTCGTACTACAGATCAACGCTTGGCGTTGTTGCGCAACCTGGCGACAGATCTAATTATCCATGAACGTATTGAGACGACTGAAGCCAAAGCGAAAGAGCTTCGTTCTGTCGTGGACAAAATGATCACACTCGGCAAGCGTGGGGATCTACACGCTCGTCGTCAAGCAGAAGCGTATCTATATAGTGCTTCAGCTGATGAAGAAGGAGATCAGACAGCACTACAAAAACTATTCTCTGACATCGCTCCACGCTATGAGGATCGTCAAGGTGGTTATACTCGTGTACTGAAACTTGGCGAACGTCAAGGTGATGGCGCGAAAATGGCGATCATTGAATTAGTTTAATGAATAACAAGGGTGCAAAAGGGCAGGACGGAATCTCAGCTAGAGGTTGGTTCCAGCCCTTTTTTGTTTTGCACCTAACCAGTCAGCTATTTCCCCATAATTCTAAAAAAACGGACATTATTTCCGGGGAAATATTAGGTAAGTCGAGCAGAGGGGGAGCTAAGTTTGTCATATTTTATCGAATTTAGAGACGTATCATTCCGCTATAGGGAAGACCAGCCCTGGGTACTAAAGGATGTAAGTTTTCATGTGCAATCCGATGAGTGGCTGGCCATTATCGGCCACAATGGGTCCGGGAAATCTACCATCGCTAAATTGATGAATGGCCTTCTTCTTCCTCAAAAGGGAGAGATCCTTGTTGACGGGGTGCAAGTAACTGAAGATACGATTTGGGAAATCCGCAAGAAAGTAGGAATGGTTTTTCAGAATCCTGATAACCAGTTTGTTGGTACGACGGTAAAGGATGATGTGGCCTTTGGCATGGAGAATCATGGCCTGCCACGCAAGCTTATGGTGGAAAGAATCCAGACAAGCTTAGCTGCAGTCGGCATGAACGATTATGAAGCCCACGAACCCCACCGTCTCTCTGGAGGGCAAAAACAGCGTGTTGCTATAGCCAGTGTGCTGGCTGTGGCACCTCAACTCATCATATTGGATGAAGCTACCGCTATGCTTGACCCTAAAGGCAGACTGGAAATTATGGAAACCATACGTAACGTGCAGGAAGACCAGGATCTATCACTCCTTACCATTACTCATGACCTCCAGGAAGTTGTAAAGGCAGACAGGGTAATTGTGATGAACCAAGGTAGCAAATGGTTAGAAGGCACCCCGCGAGATGTATTTTCTGAAAAAGATAAATTACGGAATATTGGCTTAGATACTCCCTTTGTAACGAAGCTGGCTGCTGAATTATCTGCTGCTGGATTACCTATACAGCGTGAGCCATTAAATCACCAGGAGTTGTTGGAGGACTTATGGACATTACATTCCAAGATGTAAGTTATATCTACCAGGCTAATACACCATTTGAACATCGTGCTTTGAGTGGGGTGTCATTTCATATCCCTTCCGGGTCCTTTGTTGCTGTTATTGGCCATACAGGCTCTGGTAAGTCCACATTACTTCAACACTTGAATGGTCTGTTGCGACCTACAGAGGGGAAAGTGATGATTGGCGACTACCAAATCAGTGCAGGGGAAAAAACGAAAGATATCAAAAGCTTACGAGAAAAAGTAGGGGTGGTCTTTCAATATCCTGAACATCAACTATTTGAGGAAACTGTTGCAAAGGATATCGGATTTGGCCCATTGAACTTTAACGTGGATCCTAAAGAAATTGAAAGAAGAACAGGTGAAGCTATTAAGGCGGTAGGTTTGCCGGAAGATCTTCTTCAGCGATCACCTTTTGATCTCAGCGGAGGCCAGATGAGAAGAGTAGCTATAGCGGGTGTGCTTGCCATGAACCCTGAAGTGCTTGTATTAGACGAGCCGACAGCTGGCCTGGATCCAAGTGGTCAAAGGGAAATTATGGATATGTTTTCCCGCCAGCATAAAAACCACAACCTTACTACTGTTCTGGTTACCCACAGTATGGAGGACGCGCTCCGCTATGCGGACCATATTATCATCATGAAAGATGGCGAAAAGTATATGGAAGGCGCTCCTTTGGACGTACTCGTCAATAAAGAGGAACTGCAAAGGGTACAGCTGGATCTTCCAGAGGTAATCCAATTTTTGCATCAGGCAGAAAAGCAGTTCGGAAAAACGATCCCCTATCGGAAGCAAAGCATAGCACAATTAGCAAAGGAATTGACTGCTATTGTAAAAGGGGGAGAGAGCCATGGGTAGCAGCATGATCATTGGACAGTATGTGCCTGGCAACTCGCTTATCCACCGTCTTGACCCCCGGACGAAAATAACCATCATTTTTTTCTTTGTGTTGATCGTATTCTTTGCTAATTCTGTTATGAGTTACGGGTTATTGACGTTATTTGCAGTAGGAAGCGCGGTTTCAACAAGAATTCCTGCGCCTTACTTGATTAAAGGTTTGCTTCCTGTTTGGTTTTTGATAGTTTTCACTTTTATTCTGCACTTATTTGTTACAAAAGAAGGGGAAGTACTGTTTACTATTTTTTCTTTTGATTTTTATACAGGCGGAATCATTCAAGGTTTAGCTATTTCATTGCGTTTCTTTTTATTAATCCTGGTGACCTCACTCCTGACGCTGACGACCACCCCGATAGAAATCACAGATGCGATTGAGGGGATGTTAGGGCCATTGAAGAAGGTTCGTTTCCCGGTGCATGAGCTTGCGTTAATGATGTCGATCTCACTACGCTTCATTCCAACGTTGATGCAGGAAACAGAGAAAATCTCGAAAGCTCAGGCATCGAGAGGCGTCGACTTTCGTACAGGCTCTTTCAAAGACCGTATCAAGGCAGTGGTACCTTTGTTAGTTCCGTTGTTTGTCAGTGCTTTTAAACGTGCAGAAGAGCTGGCAATGGCGATGGAGGCAAGAGGATACCAGGGTGGCGAGGGAAGAACGAAGCTGAGGGAACTTCGTATCGGTAAGCTGGATACCTACACGTATATCCTTTTTATACTTGTGGTTATCGGTTTATTCTTGACCAGAGCATAGGATGGAGGAAACATTGTGCAAAAGTTAAAGGGCATCATCCAATATGATGGAACAGCATTTGCAGGTTATCAAATACAGCCTAACGGTCGTACCATCCAGGCCGAGATTGAAGCTGTCCTGCAGAAGGTGCATAAAGGTCAAACGGTGAAGGTGACAGCCTCAGGACGGACCGATGCTGGTGTGCATGCGGTGGGACAAGTTATCCATTTCACTTCAGATCTTAATATCCCGCTCGAAGGCTGGAACCGGGCTTTGAATGCTATGCTTTCTGATGATATTCGTATCGCTGACATCCAATATGCCGATGCAGATTTTCATGCCCGTTATGACACCAAAGGGAAAGAATATCGCTATAAAGTATTGAATCAAAAGGATCCTGACCTGTTCAGACGCTATTATAATTATCATGTTCCTCAGAAGTTGGATGTAGCAGCGATTAAGGAAGCATGCAGGTATCTGAAAGGGGAACATGATTTTACTTCCTTTTGTTCTGCCCGCTCTACAGTAAAAGGCGGTAAAGTCCGGACGATCACTAAGGCTGATATTTATCCGGAAGGAAATGAACTGGTATTTATTTTCCGGGGTACAGGGTTTCTTTACAATATGGTCCGCATTTTGGTGGGTACATTGCTGGAAATTGGAAAAGGAGAAAGAAAGCCGGAAGAGATTATGGCTATGATTGAGGCGAAAGATCGAAGTGCAGCAGGCAAGACTGCGCCGCCCCATGGTTTGTTTCTCTGGGAGGTTTTTTACTAAGCATTTTGAGGATCATAACTGGCAGCGGAAAGTTCAGCATTTCTTATATTTTATCGTTTTTCAATAATTTATAAAAAACAACTCTCCCTGGTGTAACATTTCCTTGACATTCGGGGTACAAGTATTATAATATGTTCTATGGCATTTTATTTCTATACCACGATTAGCCCCGGAAACTAATCGTATCGAGATAAATGAAGCTCTGTGAAACATTTAAACAATTCAGGAGGGAAACCGACATGCGCACAACTTTCATGGCTAATGAAGGTAACGTTGAACGTAAATGGTATGTTGTGGATGCAGCGGGTAAGACACTTGGTCGTCTTTCCAGCGAAGTTGCTGCTATCCTACGCGGTAAGCATAAACCAACTTATACACCGCACTTTGACACTGGTGATCACGTAATTATCGTCAATGCAGAAAAAATCGAACTTTCAGGTAAGAAACTTAACGATAAAATTTATTACCGTCACACAAATTATGTAGGCGGTTTGAAATCTCGTACAGCTAACGAAATGCGTACGAAATACCCTGAGCAAATGCTTGAAATTGCAATCAAGGGTATGCTGCCTAAAGGAAGCCTGGGACGTAAAATGGGTAAGAAGCTTCACGTGTATGCTGGCCCAGAGCACAAGCACGAAGCACAACAACCAGAAGTTTACGAACTTCGCGGATAATCTAAGGAGGTAATGAAGAGTGGCACAAGTACAATACAACGGTACTGGACGTCGTAAAAAGTCAACTGCACGTGTACGCCTTGTTCCTGGAAACGGCCGTGTAGTAGTCAACAACCGTGACGCGGAAGACTACTTCCCGTATGAAACCCTTCGTACAATTCTAAAGCAGCCTCTAGCTGTTACAGAAACAGAAGGTAACTATGATGTATATGTAAACGTTGATGGTGGTGGATTCACTGGCCAGGCTGGTGCTGTCCGTCATGGTATCGCTCGCGCCCTATTGCAAGCTGACCCTGACTACCGCACACCATTGAAGCGTGCAGGTCTACTGACACGTGACAGCCGCATGAAAGAGCGTAAGAAATACGGTCTTAAAGGCGCTCGTCGTGCACCACAGTTCTCCAAGCGTTAATTTTATATTGTTACTAAAGTCTCTGGTCTATTGCAGATCAGAGGCTTTTTTATATAATTTTTAAAGTAACAGGAAAAGGTTAGACGAGCATATTTTACTGCCTTGTCCCATATAGTTGAAAGAGAATGTTATGGGAGAGGGTGGGAAAGACGTGTACCATCGTCTGAAAGTATTTACGTGGTTATGTGGGCTGGCATTATTGATTTTTTTAATTGCATATCCTGTTCAAGAAGCAAAAGATACATGGCAGACATGGTCGCTTCCATTAGCCGGAAAGGTGATTGTACTGGATCCGGGACATGGGGGAGTTGACGGAGGAGCCGAAGGACCGGAGGAAGATAATGTACAGGAAAAAGATATTGCGCTTAATATCACTAAATACTTACAGGATTACCTCCAGCAGGGTGGAGCGTTAGTATATTTGACGCGTAGTGATGACCGTGACTTAGCAGCGGAAGATACGGACGGGTATTCCAGGAGAAAAACCGAGGACCTGCGGAACCGATTGGCATTCATTCATGAGAAAGAACCGGATATTTTTTTAAGTATACACTTGAATGCCCTTCCTGCTTCGGAATGGCGTGGTGCTCAGACTTTCTATTATCCTGACTTGGAGCAAAGTGAGCATTTGGCAAAGTTTATCCAGGCGGAAATCGTCCGTAACCTGGAAAATACAAAAAGGTCTGTACTCGCTATTAATGGCATGTATCTCCTCAAGCATGCTAATGTTCCAGGTGCGCTAGTGGAAGCTGGCTTTTTATCAAATCCCCATGAACGGAACTTATTGAAAAAAGACAGCTATCAGCGAAAGATGGCAGCTTCTATTTATGAAGGCATTTTGCGGTATTCGAGTGAAGAAGAATATCCCGGTTCCAACTGACAGATTTCACCATCCTTGATGCAAATCACTTATTTCGTATATGAAATATGTTATACTTGCAGTGATTGAAACAATAAAAAGGATGGTGAATCATACGTGTTGAATAAAGAAGAAGTACAAAAATTGCTTGATCCAATCGAGGATCCGTTTTTACATAAAACGTTAGAAGAAACCGGTGGCGTAGAAGAGATTAAAATCAAAGAAGAAAAGGACCATGTCAGTGTCAAAATCGGTATTGCTAAAACTAATACGGCAGAACAAATGCAGCTGCAACAGGAAATTGTAAACGTTTTGAAGAGTGCCGGCGCGGCTACTGTCGGTTTACGTTTCAGTCAGCTCCCAGATGAAGTTATTGAAAAGTATCAAGGCAGCGCTCAACAAGCCGAAGAGGCATCCCTGATGAATGGCCAGACAGGGACTACATTTATCTCGATTGCAAGTGGTAAAGGTGGCGTAGGGAAATCTACCGTAACGGTAAACCTTGCTATTGCTCTTGCGCGTTTAGGCAAGAAGGTCGGTATTATCGATGCTGATATATATGGTTTCAGTGTACCGGATATGATGGGAGTAGAGGAGCGTCCTGTCGTGCGAGGAGAAAAAATTCTTCCGGTAGAACGATTTGGTGTAAAAGTCATTTCTATGGGCTTTTTTGTTGAAGACAATTCGCCTGTTATCTGGCGTGGTCCAATGCTCGGTAAAATGCTGACAAGCTTCTTCAAAGAAGTGGAGTGGGGCGATTTGGACTATCTGCTTCTTGATTTACCGCCGGGTACTGGTGATGTAGCATTAGATGTCCATTCTATGCTTCCATCCTCTAAAGAAATCATCGTTACGACACCGCATCCGACAGCAGCGTTTGTTGCAGCGCGTGCCGGTCAGATGGCTATCCAGACGGAACATGAAATCCTTGGGGTAGTGGAAAATATGGCTTACTTTGAAAGCCAGGTGACAGGCGATAAAGAATATGTATTCGGACGTGGCGGAGGAGACAAGCTTGCAGAACAGCTGAAAACAGATGTGCTCGGTCAAGTTCCTCTGCGCCAGCCGTTTGAAGAAGAAGATATTTTTGCTCCATCGGTTTATCAGGAAGACCATCCAACGGGACAGATTTACCGGAATGTAGCAGCGAAGGTAATTGATCGTACGTCCTGATATAACAAAGGTCACGTTATCCCACAGAAGGGAAACGTGACCTTTTTCTATAGGAGAAGAAGCGAAACAGATACGTATTGGATATTACTCCGTCGTACCTCCGCCACCTTCACCTCCACCGCTGGAACCGCCTTCCTGGGATTGCCCGCCTTGGCTTTCGCCTCCGCCTTGCCCACCTTCTTGCATTTTTTCAGCGGCTTTTAGCAATGTTTCAGTCATTTCTGCTTTAAACAAAGGACTGTTCAGGGTTTCTTGAATAGTTTTCTCTAAATGCTCACGGAATTTTTGTCCTTCTAGAACGGTTTGCACCTGCTCGATCATTTCAGGGTTCTGGAAAACATCAATGAGGAGTTTCTGGTATTCAGAATCCTTCATCAATCCCTTCAGCAGTTCCTCATGTTCTTTTTTCATCGAGTCAGCAAAACCTTTGACAAACTTTGGATCTTCAAACATTTTTGTCCAGAATTCCTGGCCTTTTTCAGAAGTCAATGCCTGATTGACAGCGTCAGAGACCACCTCGGATTCGAGAGCCATCGCCTGCTGCATTTTTTCATCAGATAATACTTCTGTCATGGCTTTTTTACCATCATCGGACTTTAATATATCTACAACCATTTTTTTAGTGGTGTCGTAATCGGCTTGTTCACTTCCAGAGGAATTCCCTGCACATGCGGTGAGAAACAATGCAAATAATCCTATGAACAATAAGCTGCGTTTCATGGACATTTGGAATGTCCCCTTTCTTTGTCCTATTATTTATTAATATGGGGAAACGGGAGAAAAATATTCGCGCTAACACTAAGGAAAAAAACGGGTGTTCATGATAAAATACCAAAGGAAAGGTTATAAGAAGATTAGGGGGATACATCGTGACAAGTCGTAAATGGGTGCATCTTTTTTGGACGACTTTAGTACTGGGCGGGGCACTGACACTCCTGACCAGCTTTGTTGTCAAAGCGGATGCTTATGCACAAGTATTACAGCCATTCGATTTTTTTGAGCTAATCGGGCTGTTGTTATTTTTCTCAGGATTAGGTTTTATATTCAGTATTATCAGTCAAATGGGCTTTTTTGCGTATTTGACCGTCCATCAATTTGGATTAGGTATGTTTAAAGGCTTATGGCCTGCGATCCAGGTGTTTCTAATTGTTTTCACCTTGTTTGATCTTGTTTATTTCCGTTACCAGGCAGCTGGTGAAGGTGCTTCTTTGTGGCCTTACCTGCTTACAGCATTTGCCTTGTTGGCAGTCAGCTATGTGGTGGCTCGTATAAAAAGAAAAGAAACCAACAGCAAGGCATTTATCCCCGCTTTATTTTTTATGGTAGTAGTGACTACAGTAGAATGGGTGCCTGCTTTACAATCTGAAGGCCAGGTCTACGTATGGCTGATGATTATTCCGCTTCTTGCATGTAATGCTTATCAGTTATTACTACTCCATCGCTTGAATAATAAGGAGCCGAAACGTAAATAATGAAAAGCCGGACATTTGGTTGTCCGGCTTTTTTATATTTTAAGAAAGATTAACTTGTATAAAAACTTGGCGACAAGCTAAGTTTTTATAATTAGTTTATTTCTTGTGCGTTCGCTTCGCTTCCTGCCACCAGGTCCGTAACTCTGACGAACTTCAATCCTTTTCCTTTCAATCCCGGTAATATTGTATCTAACGCCTTAGGGGTTTGCTTAGCTGAATCCGAAGCATGAAGGAGGATAATATCCCCTTTGGAACTCTTACTCATTACATGATCGACTATAAGCTCCGTTCCTGGATTTTCCCAATCCCTCGGGTTTATACTCCATTGAACCACGTCATACCCTTTTTCGTCTGCAATTTCCAATACTTCTTTATTAAAGTGACCATGAGGAGGGCGTAAAAGAGTGAGGTCCTCGTATCCCAGTTTATCGAAAATTTCTTTTGCATAGTTCAGGTCTTTTCTGACCTGCTCCGGCTTTTGTTCCAGGTAGCTCGTATACCGGTAACCCATCATTCCGATTTCGTGTTCTCCTTCGTTAATTTTTTTCATTAATTCCGGATGCCTTTCAGCCCATTCACCGCTTACGAAAAAAGTGGCCTGCACATCATGATCAGCTAATTGTTTCAACACATCATTTACCTTTTCAGTACCCCAGCTTATATTGAACGTTAAGGCGACAGCGGCTTGTTTGTCATCTCCTTTGCTTAAAGCTTCTGGCCCGTTTTCGCTTGAAAAAACAGACAGGGAATTAAACTGACCAATCCATAAGAATAAGGCACAAACCAAGGCTAAAAGTACAATGATGGCATATCGTTTTATTGTTTTAAGCTGCCATACAAAAAAATGCATACAACCCCTTCTTTCCAAGTGGACTTGCTACATTCTATGTTCAATAAGGCCAGGCTATGCGATTCGGTAATTTTTTCTAATAAATAATTGGAATAAGGGAACAATGTAAAGACAATCTTTCAATGAGGTGATCTCGTGCTTGGTTTGTTGATGAACGAAAATGAAAGAGAAGAAATAGAATATCTAATTAAAAGAGAAATGGACGAGCTTTTGTTCGACTTAGATGACCACCGCATCGATCATATGGTTAAGCGTGCAATGCAAGAACGGTATCACTTGCTTTTTGAATTGTTCAAACGTGTTGCCAGCCATCATGAATGTTTGAAGTACATGCCTAGGAAGAAAAAACAGCAATAAGAAAGAATGTGTTATATTCAATATAGGAAGAACAACAGGAGTTTGTAAGGGAGTGGAGAACATGAAAGAGATAAGAGGAGTTCTTTTCGACTTGGATGGTGTGATTACCGATACTGCTGAATACCACTTCGAAGCATGGAAGAAGCTTGCCGAAGAGTTGGATATATCATTTGACCGGGGGTTCAATGAGCGGTTAAAAGGTGTGGGCAGGATGGAATCATTGGAATTGATTTTAAAACACGGGGAAAAAGAATTATCAGAAACTGAAAAAGAGCATTTTGCCTCTAAGAAAAATGATCATTATAAAACCATGATTGCTAATATTACGCCAAATGATTTACTTCCAGGTATCCTGGAGTTCATGGAAGAAATAAAAGAAGCTGGTATTAAGACTGCTCTTGCTTCATCCAGTAAAAATGCGCAGGTAGTAATAGAAAGGCTGGAAATCACGCACTTACTCGATGAAGTCGTGGATGCAGCTAAGCTGGAGCGAGGGAAACCTGACCCGGAAATTTTCCTGAAAGCTGCTGAACAAATTAATGAGCCGGTAACTGCGTGTGTAGGAGTAGAAGATGCCCAGGCAGGAGTAGACGCCATTAAAGCAGCTGGTATGTTTGCGGTAGGGGTCGGCAGTTACCTGGAAAAGGCTGACTGGATTGTGGAAGATACCAGCCAGCTTGAATTAAAAAAGTTACAGGCTAAAATTCAATAACTCACGCGGATAGAAGTTGGGAGCTGATGCTCCCTTCTTTTTTATTGGATCATCATATGCTCCAAAACGACAAATTTCATTTTTTATAAAAAAGTTTAAAAACACTATTGCATAAATTATAATTTATATGCTATATTTATCTCTGTTGTCGGAAAAACAACCGAAGCCAACAAATTACAACAAAAAACTTGTAATAAATTGTTGACAACGATTCGCGGCCATGATATATTAATATTCGTCGCAAAAACGACAAACAACAATTTGATCTTTGAAAACTGAACGAACCAACCAGTACGTCAATACAATTTCTTCATTATATGAGGAAATGAACAACGCACTTTAGCAGTGCAAACATGAGCAAGACAGACTCAACTTTTATGGAGAGTTTGATCCTGGCTCAGGACGAACGCTGGCGGCGTGCCTAATACATGCAAGTCGAGCGCGGGAAGCAAGCGGATCCCCTTCGGGGGTGACGCTTGTGGAACGAGCGGCGGACGG
>NZ_JBIEKD010000022.1:0-61904 GCF_043496955.1 Thalassobacillus sp. B23F22_16
TTAGGGCTTCGCAGTTTGTATCAAAGATATATTTTCTTACGTCAATCTTAAAGAAACCGCCGTATACGGGTCCGTACGTACGGTGGTGTGAGAGGACGGAGGTTAGTCACCTCCTCCTACTCGATTATGTGAAAGGGCATCCCTAAAAAGGGTTTTCTAAATGACAGGGGGATTTTTATTAATTTTAAACTCATTAAACTGATAAATATAATAGGATTTAAAGCAGCCAAGAAGTTTAACATATTTTTAAGGAGGCAGAAGAATGACAACAGTAGGATATTGGTTCATCGGTTTTGCATTAGCCTATACGTTCTTTTTGATTTTCATGAGCCAGCTCGGAATGAGGCGGGCGAAAGATGGTAACGGATTTTTTGTAGGAGGGCGTGGGTTCAACACCCTGTTTGTCACCGTCTGTATCACCGGATTGTTTTCCGGATCGTCATACATAGCGATTCTTGAGCTCAGCTATCTGACGGGAGTATCGGCGATCTGGTATGGTGTTGCGGAAACACTGCACGTGTTGATCATCGCTCTTGTTTTAATTGCACCATTCCGTAAGCGCGCGCTGGTGACGATTTCGGGACTGCTGGGTGACAGGTACGGTGAAAAGGTTCGTGGACTTGCCGGAGCAATTACGGCTTTCACATTCCCGATGTGGTCGGTGGCGACCGCACTGGCATTTGCATCAGCATTGTCCGTATTTACAGGAATTTCACTGGTATTATCCGTCGCTTTAACTGCTTTATTACTATTTGTCTACCTGCAATTCGGCGGCATGTGGTCGGTCGGATTTACACAATTGAGCAATGTCGTGGTATTTTTCATGATGCTTGCGATCGGAACTTACGCATTTTTTATCAATCCAGGGATTGATGGCATCCAGACGCTGTTCCAGGAAAGACCTGAGTATGCTTCCTGGAATGCGGCTGGTCTACAGACGATCCTGGCCTGGTTCGGGACGTTCCTTTTCAATGTCATTCTTGCTCAGGCAGCATTTCAGATGGCATTGTCCTGTAAAACGCCGGAACAGGGACGCCGCGGCTTAATCTACGCTTCTCTGCTTGGTATTCCGTTGATCATCGGTGCTGTACTATTCGGACTCGCGGCCGCACAAGTAGTACCTGGGGAAACACGTGGCCTGGTGGCAGTTCCTCTTTACTTGATGGAAACCCTGCCGGCACCGTTAGTCGGGCTGTTTTTCTTAGGTTTCTGGGCAGCTGCACTCAGTTGGGGAGCACCTTGTCAATTCTCTGGTGCAACAAGCCTTGGCCGAGATGTCGGAAAAGCTTTGAATCCTAAAGCCAATGAATTACAGCTGATCAAATATACCAAATGGTCTTTGCTGTTGTTGACTGGGTTAATGATTGTATTTGCACTGCTTCGTTCTGAACAATCCGCGTGGTGGAACGTCGTGGCGTGGGTAACGAGAAACTCTGCGACATTTGCCCCGGTTGTTGCGGCGATTTTCTGGCCTGTCGTGACAAAACGTGCAGCATTAATATCCTTGTTTACTGGTTCGGCATCCGGTCTCCTGTGGTACCATCTCAGCGGCTGGGCAATCAATGATTTTTTCATGAATACACACCCGGTATGGATCGGAATGGGCATCAATATTATCACGATTGTGGCAGTCAGCCTGATCGACAATGCCGGAAACTGGGTTTGGAAAGCGTCCTTCCGCAGTGTAGGGTTCTATTCCCTGGTCGCTGCTGTCGGACTGGCCATCGTCTTCTTCAGCTCATTTGACTTCCTGCTTGCCAAAGGGCTCGCCGGCATGGTTGGTCTGTTGATCGTTTGTGGATTATTTATCACCTGTATGAATTTTATAAAAGAGAAGAAAGAGACCGTTCCCGTAACAAAACAGTGGAAAACGGGATGATAACAAAAAGAGAACGCGGATCACCGATCCGCGTTCTTTTTCTAGGCCTGCTGTGATTTTTGGTTTGGGAAAAGCAGGCTGAATACAATACCAAAAAATGCTGCGATAAAGAATGTTGTGAAACGGGACGTAATGATGGAGTCCAGGGGTGTGCTGATCCATAGTACGGTGAAAACGAATCCGGAAACGATGGTGGCGATTACCCCTATACCGGAATAACGTTTCCAGACAAATGTCAGGATGATGGCAGGAGAGAGGGTTCCACCAACGCCTGCCCATGCCCATCCAACAATCAAATAGAGCAACGTTTCGGAGACGAGAGCGATTGTCATACCGATTAATCCACAAATGATGATGATGACCCGGGAGGCAGTCAGTAACTGTTTTTCAGAAAGCTCCAGTTTTAATGCTTTATGCAAAATGTCTTCACTAATGGAGCTTGTGACTACCATCAACTGGGAATCGGCTGTCGTGATGATGGCTGCAAGGATACCGGACAGTAGTATACCTGCAATCCAGGCCGGCATGAGGTCCATAATCATCACTGGCAGAACCGTTTCCGTATCCGCAAAGGAACCCTGACTGTAGATGGTGATAGCGGTGACGCCGATCATGAAAGCTCCCCCGTAGGCAAGGAAGGTCCAAAGGATGGCGACATTGCGGCCGGTCTTCACATCTTTTTCACTTCTTAAAGCCATGAATCTGGCACTTAACTGAGGCTGCCCGCCGAGGAAGCCGAAAAACCAGGAAAAGTTGTTGAAAAACAATAGTCCAATGGCAAACCCGGCAGCACCACCGAACCAGGCATCGTGTGTGGAACCTGCTTCAGCTAACGCAGTTGGAATAGATAAGTCATTCGTTTTGATATACACGAGGGCTACAATCGGAAGTGCGACCAGGGTGATCAGCATCATGACACTTTGGATCATGTCCGTCCATACAACAGATATGAAACCTCCCGTGAAAGCGAGACCGATTACAACGATGGTAGCCAGAATAACACCTAACGTTTCATTCAAACCAAAGGTGGTGAACAACATTTTTCCGGCCCCGGCCATCTGGGCGCTTAAATAGAACATGAGAAAACTGCTTATCAGTATGGTGGCGAACCAGCGGATCAGGTTCGCCAGTCCGCCGAAGCGGGCCGCCAGGTAATCCGGAAGGGTCAATACGTTATATTTATCCCGCTCTTCCATGAATTTTTTTGCAAGGAACAGCCAGGAAAAAATAATTCCGAGTGCAATCCCTGCTGCTACCCAGATACCGGATAATCCTGTGGCAAACACGAAGCCTGTGTACCCGAGTAACAGCCAGGCCGATTCGCCTGTGGCACGCTCGGAAAAGGCAAGCGCCCATCCAGGCAGTGTTTTTCCGCCTAATAGAAAAGCAGAATGGTCCAGCTTCGTCCTGCTGAAATAATAACCGATTCCAAGTATGACAAGACAATACAGGATGAATTCAACAATAATGATATTGTTCATCTAATCTCCCCTTTAATAAGTATTGCACCTCATAACGTCAGTGAGGTGCCGAGATTTTTCTGTTGTGCCTTTTGGTAGATGTGGTAGGCCGCCACTGCATCAAATAAGCCCATCCCTGTTGATTTGAACAGGATGGTTTTCTCCCGGTCGATCGCTTGGACACCAGTGACGACTTTTGAGAAAGAGATGACTTGAGAGGGATGGAGCCACTTTTGTTCTAAAGGTTGGGCAATATCACCAGACTCCTGGATGGCATCGGTACTATCTACATATACATTGTCGATCAGCCGGTAGACGGCATGTGGAAATTCGCGCATGTCCGGTCGGAAAGAGCCGACACCAATCAGGAGTTTTCCTTTCAATAACGCTTCATCATCAGGAAGAACCGGATGACGGGATGTAGTGGCAGTTATAACGACTTCACTTTTTTCCACCGCGTCTGCGGCTGAGTGATGGATACTGATTTTGATATGCTCACCTAATTCCTTTTGCAATTGATCAACAAAGTCGATCATACGAGCTTTGGAGCGGTTAAACAGATGAATATGCTTGATATCCCGTTCAGCACAAGCTGCCAGTGCCTGGTAGAAACCTTGCGCTCCGGTTCCAATCAATGCCAGGTTGGCGACTTCCGGGCGGCTCAGGTGTCTGACTGCTGACCCGCCAATCGCACCCGTCCGCATGCCAGTCAAAACCGTTCCATTTAACATAGCGATGGGGGTGCCTGTTTTGGCATCATTCAAGGTGACAAGCCCCTGGATTACCGGAGTATTAATGTTTTTTGGATGTACAGCCACGAACTTAGTGCCAATCACTTCTCTCGTCACACACGGCATCAACAAAAAATCATTTACACCGTGGGGCACCCGCATTCTTGTGGGCATATGATACTGCTTCGCTTCATATGTTTGATAGGCGAGATCGATACTGTCTGTCACTTCACTCATTGATACCGCCTGTTTTATCGCTTGTTCATTGAGATAGAGCATGAAACCAGAACCTCCCAGCTTTACTAAACTACTGCATTTTCAATAACAAGATCATTCTCCTCAAACCGTTCGAATCGTAGGGGACTCAAATCCAGTGTCTGGTAGCTGCCAGTCACCAATAGTTCCGCCAGGCATTTTCCTACCGCTGGCGCCTGCTGCATGCCATGTCCACTGAAACCACACGCCAGATAATAACCGGTCAGCTTAGGATGGGGGCCGATAATGGCGTTCTGATCCAGGGTGTTATGGCTATATAATCCTGCCCAGCCGCCAGTGATTTTTGCCCGCTCGAAGTTTTTGATACGCTGGGCCAGAACCGGCCATAATTGCTCTTCAAAAAACGCCCTTGTCCAACGGAAATCGTAGCCAGGTTTCACTTTTTCAGAGAATCCAGAGATGATTTCTTTTCCTTCATGCCGGAAATAGACACCAGTCGGATCAATCGTCAGTGGGAGTTCTTTTAAAAGGGGGTCTGCAATATCAAATTGGATGACTTGCCGTTTCAATGGCACAATCGGGAGCGGCAGGTTCAATTTTTTACTGAGCAAAGGAGCCCATGGACCGGCACAATTAATAACACGGGGAGCATAATATGTCTCGCCATTTCCTAATTGCACACCGGTGACCCCATTCCGGTCCGTTAAAATATGGTCAACTCCTTCATATACATAACGCACTCCCAACTGCTTGGCCTTTTTAATGTAACCCTGCATGACCGAGTAGGGGTCAAGGTAACCATCTTCCGCGCAATACAACCCGCCTGCAAGGTCATCTGTAGTCAGTTCCGGTATGATTTCTTTTAGTTCATCCGGTAAAAGGAACTGGGAGGGCACGCCGTATCGCTGCTGCTTTATCATCTGATTCTCCAACTGATTGCGAGATTCCTGATGCCCCAGGAAAAGGTAGCCTCTTTGTTTAAAGTCAATTTCCGCTCGCTCGCCATCGACTGCCATATCCTCAGGGAAACTCAGATATTTTTTCAAACTATAGCGGCTGATTTGGATATTGATGTCGGTGGTGAACAACTGCCTTATCCCGCCTGCGCTGCGCGGTGTTGAGGAAAATTCATAGAGTCTATCTTTCTCAAAAACAGTCACTTCACCAGTGAAGCCGTCCTTAAGCAAGTGATAGGCGATGCTCGAACCCATCACGCTGCCTCCGATGATGATGATGTCGCTTCGTTTTCCCATAAATTTCACCTCTTTTCAGCTTGTACTATGAAATTATTCGAGAAGAGAGGATTTCATGAATAAAGGAGGGGGAGAGGAGCTAGTAAAGGCACTCCAAAAAGTTAAATCAGGCGTACTTTTTCCCAGATAAAGAATGATAGCTTTTATAATTCCGGCTGTCCTTCCATTTCGCATTAAAAACTTTCGTCCATTCCTGTGCCGTTTTCCTATCCCGCAGGATGACGGTTACTTCATCATTCCTGTTTTCGGCTGAATAAGTGAAGTTGTAAGAACCATTTGAAATCACCTGCTGGTCAGCGATCATTATTTTCAGGTTCATGATCCCATCATGGTTATTTACTTTGATCGGAATGCCGCATTGCAAAAGTTTTTGGACATTTTCTTTCTGCTTATTGAGTGTTTTCAACTGACTGTCATCTGTCAGCACCCGAACGTGGACTCCTCGTTTTGAGGCCTTGCAAATATGAGTGACAAAGTCTTCCTCTGTCAAAATGAAAACCGCAACGTCCAGCGTGTGATTGGTGGCGTCGATGATTCGAAGTAATTCTTCCTTCGGTGATCGGCTGCTTTTCGAAAAAATATAATCGATGCTTTTATCTGATTTATTCTGATATTTAAGATAAGCTGCATAGCACGTGGCTCCTGCCACAAAAGTTAAACCTGCAGCAGTGATCACTTCCATTTACATCCCACCCTCTCGCCTTATATATATGGAGAAAATGGTTCGTCCCATACGCTAACTTTGCTCCTGGTTGAAATTTTTAAAAAATCCGCACTAGCCCACCCTTAATTGGGTATCTGTCATAGGCTAAAGCGTAGGCATTCGACTTGCTGTTATCAATCAAGGAGGCGAATAGTAAGTATGGATCACGAATTTTATCCGTATCCTGCTCCAGAAATGATGGCTTCATATCCACCAATGGAGATGGATTACGATATGCGGAATTATGATGATGGAAGGAACTATCCATTTGTAGGAAGTCTGGCGACTGGTCTGGCTGGAGGGTTGATTGGCGGTCTGCTCGTTCCAGGATTGTATGGTGGTTTTTATGGTGGTTATCCTTATGCGCCATATGGCGGCTATTACGGTTATCCTTATGGCGGGTATCCCCCATACGGCGGTCCGTGGTGGTAGGACACAGAAAAAACGCTTGTTACCGGGATTTTTCCGGCAACAGGCGTTTTTTGTACTTTGAATGTTTACTTTTATTAAGGATGAGAAAATCTAAGGCTTTCGCCATTAGGACTTGGCGAGTAATCCAAGTTTTTCTAAATTTTCACTAAATATTTGGACTATTTATAAACTCGCAAATATCCGTTTGAGCAGCTGTATAGCGACTTCTCTTCGGCCAGGAATGAGATAAATAGAAATGGGAGCGTTTACATGGACTATCTCGCGTATATACATATAAATTGCCAAAAACCCCTTGAATAATCACATCAGCGTGTTACTATGAAAAACATTGAATTCACACACACGCCAATTGCGAAAAAAAGGAGAGATGTCATTGTTTAATAAAACAATCGCTTTTTTAGGAGCCGGATCAATGGCAGAAGCTATGATCAGTGGAATAGTCGAAGCCGAAACGATTCCGGTCAATCAGGTAATTGTAACTAACCGGAGCAATCAGGACCGGTTGAATCATATACAAACGAAATATGGAGTACGTACGACACCACTTCAACAATTGAATTACAACGAAGTCGACATTTTCATTCTGGCTATGAAGCCGAAAGATATTGATCGTGTTCTTGAATCGTTAAAAGATAAACTTAACGCCGACCAGGTACTTCTATCTGTATTGGCTGGTATTTCTACCAGTCATATGGAAGAAAATATGAACGACGGCCAGCAGGTCATCCGTGCGATGCCGAACACATCGAGCATGGTAGGTGAATCAGCTACGGCAATATCACCAGGACAATATACAGGTATCGATAATGTCGTTGCAGCTAAAGAACTACTAAAATGTATTGGTAATGTATTCGTAATCGACGAAGAGCAGATGGATATTTTTACAGGAATTGCTGGAAGCGGACCGGCTTACTTCTATTATTTAATGGAACACATCGAGAAAGCAGGTCAGGAAGGCGGTCTTGACCGCGACACAGCAAGAGAAATCGGTGCCCAGACCATTCTTGGTGCAGCAAGAATGCTTCAGGAGCAGGACGATACTTCAGCAGAGCTACGGGAAAAAGTTACTTCCCCGAATGGCACGACTGCTGCCGGACTTGATGCATTAAATGAACATGGCGGCGGAAATGCCATCGCTCAGGCAGTAAAAGGAGCGGCAGCTCGCTCCAATGAAATGAGTAAAGCGAGCCGCGTAAAAGAAAAAGAACTTGTTACAAAATAAATGTAGCATAAAAATGCACAAACATGTATAATAATTTAAAAATAATTCATTAAATTGTATAAATATTATGGTCAAACGAGAGGATAGGAGTGATAGATTGACACAACAATCACAGAAAAAACGCGTAGTCATTAAAATCGGAAGTAGTTCACTAACCAGCTTACATGGAGAAATCAGCCGTAGAAAACTAGAAAAGATAGTAGATGAAGTCGTTCGTTTGAAAGATGACGGACATGAAGTATTGCTCGTATCCTCAGGAGCAGTAGCTGCAGGCTACCGCAAGCTTGGCTGTCTTTCAAGACCAAGCACATTGCCGGAGAAGCAAGCAGCAGCATCCATCGGGCAAGGATTACTAATCGAATCTTATTCAGACCTCTTTTTATCCCACGGGTATGTTGCTTCACAAATCCTGATTACACGCAGCGATTTTTCAGACGAAAATCGTTACGAGAATGCTAGAAATACTATTAATGTCTTATTGGAGAGAGGAATCATCCCGATCATCAACGAGAATGATACGATTACCATCGACCGATTGAAGTTCGGTGATAACGATACTCTTTCCGCTAAAGTCAGTGCCCTTGTCGATGCAGATAAACTCATTATACTTTCTGATATAGACGGGTTGTACGATGCAGACCCTCGCAAAAACAAAGACGCTAAACTACTAGAAAAAGTCCATGAAATCACACCGGAGATTGAAGCTGCTGCAGGAGATCCGGGAAGCGATGTCGGTACCGGCGGCATGAAATCAAAGATTGACGCATTCAAAATCACGATGGCTTCCGGAATTGCGGCGTTTCTAGGAAAAGCGAACGCAGCGGACATCATTTATGACGCCGTCTATCAAAAAGCGCGCGGCACCTATTTTGAATCGAAGCCGGAAACGTTGAATCTCGATCATAAGAAACAG
This sequence comes from Thalassobacillus sp. B23F22_16, assembly GCF_043496955.1. Lineage (NCBI taxonomy): Bacteria > Bacillati > Bacillota > Bacilli > Caryophanales > Bacillaceae > Thalassobacillus > Thalassobacillus sp. B23F22_16. The sequence continues at coordinate 8,810 of NZ_JBIEKD010000022.1, forward strand.
TGGATTGCTTTCAATTCCGGTCCAGAAGGAGAAGTAGTCATTGATAAGGAAGGTAAGAGCCTGATTTTGGAAAGCAAAGAAGGACTTCTTCCAGGTAATATTCATCATGTCAAAGGCCGCTTTAAAGAAGGAGCAGTTGTCCGGATCAAGGATGTCCATGGAGAGGATATCGGGCTTGGCGTTGTCAATTATTCTTCTAAACAAATTAGCCAGATTGTCAGCATGACGGAAGAAGAGATAGCGGAATACAAGCAAGCTGCTGTAGAAAAGAAACATCTTGTCTGCCACCTGGAAGTTTCCGTTCCAGTCGGCGTGTAAATTATAAGGAGGTAAATGATGACAACCATCAAACCAACAGTGAATGTGGAAGCACAGGCGATTGAAGCGAAGAAGGCTGCCAAAAAGTTAGCGATGTTGACGACAGAGGAAAAGAATCAGACACTCAATCTTTTAGCGGATAAGCTGGAAGCAGAGTACGAAGCCATCCTGGAAGCCAACGAAAAGGACTTGGAAAACGGCCGCCAGCAAGGTTTTGAAGATGCTTTTATGGATCGTCTCGCTCTTTCAAAGGAACGTATTTATGATTTTGCCAATGGACTGCGTGAAGTTGCAGAACTGGAAGATCCAACGGGACACGTTTTGTCTGACTGGACGCTGGAGAACGGTCTTGGAGTAGAAAAAGTAACGGTTCCTCTTGGTGTAATCGGTATGATTTATGAAGCTCGTCCAAACGTGACGGTTGACTCCACCGGTCTTGCGTTGAAGTCCGGAAATGCGATTGTCTTGAAAGGTGGATCGTCAGCCATCAACTCCAATCGCGCGATTGTAGAAGTCCTGCATCACGGACTTGAGGAGACGAAAGTACCGAAAGAAGCCGTACAATTCATTGACAGCACAGCACGTGAGGCGACACAGCAGTTGTTCACCATGAAAGAGCACGTCGATGTCTTAATTCCTCGCGGAGGTGGTTCCCTGATCAGTGCGGTTGTGAATAACGCGACCGTTCCAGTGCTGGAAACAGGCGTAGGTAATTGCCACGTATATATTGATAAAGAAGCGGAAGTTGAAAAAGCATTAAACATTCTGGTTAATGCAAAAACAGATCGTCCTGCCGTCTGTAATGCAGCGGAGACACTGATCGTCCACAAAGACTGGTTGAATGAAAACCTTGATGCTTTGACGAAGGCATTGAAAGATAATGACATCAACGTCCATGGGGATGAAGAAATTGTTAACCTCATGCCGGACGCCGTTGAAGCTGGTGAATCCGATTGGGCGAATGAATACTTGAGCAAGGATATCGCCATTAAAACGGTCAACGATGCAGCTGAAGCAATCAATCATATTGAAACTTACGGCACGAAGCACTCAGAAGCGATTGTTACAGAGAATGCAGATACAGCAAAAATGTTTAAGAGTCTGGTGGACGCTGCTGCCATCTATCATAACGCATCCACACGTTTTACCGATGGTGGAGCACTAGGTTTTGGCGCGGAAATCGGAATCTCTACTCAGAAATTGCATGCTCGCGGTCCAATGGGCTTACCTGCACTTACAACAGTCAAATATATCATGTCCGGAAACGGACAAGTACGCTAATTGTTTGTTATACCCCGGGTCCTCCAGTAAATGGAAGCTCCGGGGTATTTTCTATGCGATAAAAAAAGTCTATGAATTTTTCTGCCTTTTATGTTAATCTATTGTTAACCAAAAAAGAATAATGGTTAACGTTAATGGGGAAGACAGGAGGATGTTACATATGAAGAAGAAAAAGTTCACGGCACTTGATTTAACGATGGGGAGCTTGTTTGTTGCTTTGACAGCAGTCGGAGCTAACATTACGTCCATCGCTCCTTTCATGGTAATTGGAGGAGTTCCGATTACATTGCAGACATTTATTGCAATTCTCGCAGGTATCGTACTGGGAAGCCGTCTTGGTGCGTTTTCCATGTTTGTGTATATGATTCTGGGTTTAGCCGGTGCACCGATATTTGCTCAATTCAAAGGCGGAGCAGGAATTATGTTATCACCGACATTCGGATTCATCGTTTCTTTTATTCTATTAGCTTATGTCGCAGGTAAAATGGTAGAGGCAAAAAGAAGTTTTCCCATGTATGTGAGCGCTGCGCTTGTCGGTATGGTGATCAATTATATCGTAGGTACCAATTGGATGTATGCAGCTTATCTATTCTGGTTTGAAGCGCCAGAAGGATTGACCTATCAAATGGTATGGGCCTGGATGGCTGTTCCACTTCCAAAAGATATCATTCTATCCGTACTTGCAGGGTATCTTGGCTATCGTTTAGAAACAGGAGCGCTGGCACATACCAAATTCCGTAAACAGCAGCAGGCTGTTTAATAAGGGGGCACTTGTATGAACTGGAATCTACTGGCGGAACAAGTACTTGCCGGGCATGAGCTTTCAGATGAAGAGGGTCTTGCCATTTTAGAAAGTGATGATGATCAGATTTTAGAATTGCTTCATAGTGCTTATCAAATCCGTAAACACTACTATGGCAATAAAGTAAAATTAAACATGATCGTAAACACAAAGTCCGGTTTCTGTCCGGAAAACTGTGGCTATTGTGCCCAGTCCATCGACTCGGAAGCTCCGATTCAAAAATACAGGATGATGGATAAAGATACGATTGTCCAAGGAGCTGAACAGGCCCATCGCCTTCGTTCGGGAACCTACTGTATTGTAGCCAGCGGTCGCGGGCCGACGAACAGAGAACTGAATGAAGTGACAGCTGCTGTACAGGAAATCAAAGCAAAATACGACATGAAAGTCTGTGCATGCCTTGGTCTCCTCCGGCCAGAGCAGGCGGATAAGCTGAAAGAAGCAGGTGTTGACCGTTATAACCATAATATCAACACTTCCAAAAACCATCATGATGCTATTACCACTACGCATACATACGATGATCGAGTGGAAACTGTCAATTATGCAAAGCAGGCTGGCATATCTCCTTGCTCTGGTGTCATCGTCGGGATGAAAGAGTCCAGGCTGGATGTGGTTCATATGGCTAAGGCATTAAAAGAACTGGATGCAGATTCGATTCCAGTCAACTTTCTTCATGCCATTGATGGCACTGCATTAGAAGGTACCAATGAGTTGACTCCGATTTATTGTTTAAAAGTACTCGCTCTGTTCCGATTTATTAATCCTACGAAAGAGATACGGGTTTCCGGAGGCAGAGAAGTAAATTTAAGAAGCCTGCAGCCTTTGGGGTTATATGCGGCCAACTCCATTTTTGTCGGGGATTACCTGACTACTGCCGGGCAGGAAGGTACGAAAGATCATCAGATGCTGAAAGACCTTGGTTTTGAAATTGAATACCCAAATCCTCAATCTGTAACTAAATAAGATAAACGAAGCATGAAGCTCTCCGGGGCTTCATGCTTTTTACTGTTTCAAAGTTTAACTTTATGCAATTAGGTTAAAGATGTATAGATAAGTATGGGAGACGGAGGATTTGGGTTATGAAAAAGTTATCGAATGAGTATATACAAGAAATTGTCAAAGAGTGCCGGCCCTTTGCATCTGCAGGTAGTGTCATCGACCATATACCTGGAAAGGACCAATCGCACCTTACCAAGCTGGGAATAACGGTCATCTCAGAGGACGGAGAAGTCTATTCTGCAGGTGATGATGATTATATCTTTTCCTTGCAGAGTATTTCGAAAGTAATCAACCTTTTGATGGCTCTCGAAGACTTTGGTGAGGAAACGGTCTTTCAGAAAGTAGATAAAGAACCTACCGATGATTTTTTTAATTCCATTTCTAATCTGGAAGACTACGAGCAGCAGAAGCCTTATAATCCAATGTTGAACTCTGGTGCCATTGCTATGGCCAGTCTCATCAAAGGTACTACAGTAGAAGAACGCTTCAACCGTGTATTGGAGTTTATCCGCACAATCACTGGTAATAAGAATGTGGAAATGGATGAAGACGTTTATAAAGCAGAAGTGAAAAACGGATCCCGTAACCGCTCCTTGGCCTATTTCATGGAAAGTCTCGGAATATTGCCGCATCAGGAACTGGAAGCCGCGCTTGACCTATACTTCCGTGTTAATTCTATTATGGTCACGAGTCATGAACTGGCAGAAATCGGCTGTTTTCTTGCCCGCCAAGGGGTGAAGGATGGTAAGCAACTGAACAACCCGCGGCATGTCGGGACCACCTTAGCCATTATGATGACGTCTGGGATGTACAATGAAGCAGGATCTTACGCCGTTGACGTAGGATTTCCTATGAAAAGTGGCGTTTCTGGCGGGGTGACGGGGGTCGTGACAGGACGGATGGGGATAGGAATCATCGGTCCCGCTATCAATAATAGGGGAAACAGTATAGCTGGTGGGAAAGCATTAAGAAAGTTATCACAGGACTTAAACCTAACTCTATTCCACAACTAATGACCCGGCATCCGAGGGTCATTTTTTTGACTCTAAGAAAAGTGTTATCTTTTTGTAAAAATATTGTAATGAAAAAGTAGGTTTAAGCGAGCAGGCTAAAAGGTAAAAGGAAAAGAATCTAACCTATGTGACTGTTGATTATCAGGAGGGCGATTTTATGAAGGGAATCATTTTGGCTGGAGGCAGTGGTACAAGGTTGTCCCCTAGTACAGATAGCATTAATAAACATTTGCTTCCTGTCTACGACAAGCCGATGATCTACTATCCTTTATCCATTTTGATGCTTGCAGGCATCAAGCAAATTTTGATTATAAGTACCGAAGAAGATACACCGCGGTTTGAAAAAATGCTTGGCGACGGCACATCGTTAGGGATTGATATTTCTTATATAGCACAGGAGGAGCCTAACGGCATTCCGGAAGCATTCATTGTTGGAGAAGATTTTATTGGCGACGATGATGTGACCTTGATTCTTGGTGATAATATCTTTTACGGGCAAGGTTTGACCGATATGCTCCGGAAAGCGATCAAAAATCACCAAGGAGCGACTGTGTTTGGCTATCGTGTCGGAAATCCACAGCGTTTTGGTGTTGTCGAGTTCGATAAAAATAAAAAAGTTATATCGATTGAAGAAAAGCCGGAGGAGCCAAAATCCGACTTTGCTGTGACCGGATTATATATTTACGACAACCGCGTAATCCAGATGTCCAAACAGCTGGATTATTCGGACCGGGGAGAATTGGAAATCACGGATATCAATAAGCTGTATTTGGAAGCAGGAGACCTGGATGTCCAGTTGTTAGGCAGAGGTTTCGCCTGGCTGGATGCAGGTACGCATGATTCTCTGTTTGAATCTTCCCAGTTCATCAAAAACATCGAACAGCGGCAAGGGTTCAAGGTTGCCTGTATTGAAGAGATCGCTTATTATATGGGCTACATTTCCCGTGAAGAATTATATGAGAAAGGGAAGCAGATGGAAAAGAATGACTATGGAAAATATCTGATGGATATTGCTAACCGAAAACACGTCCAGCAATATTGGGAGGACGTTGTCGATCAAAACCCTATGATAGGATCGGTGAACAATGAGTAGAGATAAAAAGACGTTATTAATTACAGGGGGAGCGGGATTCATCGGCTCCAATTTTATCACTTATTTTTTGAAGACGCATGACGACTACGAGATTGTCAACTTAGATAAGCTTACGTATGCCGGATCTCTGGAAAATCTGCGCGAGGCAGAAACCTTTACCAACTATCATTTCATAGAAGGTGACATTGCAGATGAGGAAGTCGTGGAGAAGGTGTTCGCTGATTACGATATCGATGGTATCATTCATTTTGCTGCCGAGTCCCATGTCGATAAATCCATCGCGGATACGAAGCCATTCATTACGACAAATGTGGCAGGTACAGTCAACCTGCTGCAAACAGCTAAACGCGATTGGGAACAGAAGGGTGTCCTGTCGGAACGACGCTTTCACCATATATCAACCGACGAAGTGTATGGCTCTCTGGAGGAAGAGGGAGCTTTCACTGAAGAAACGCCTTACGACCCACGTAACCCATATAGTGCGTCAAAAGCGAGTGCCAATATGCTGGTCAACAGTTACCACAATACCTATGGAATGAATGTTGTCATATCCAGCAGTTCCAACAATTACGGGCCGAGACAGCACGATGAAAAACTGATTCCTACCATTATCAGGAAAGCACTGGCTGGAGAAGCAATTCCAATTTATGGTGACGGGCAGAATATTCGGGACTGGCTCTATGTAACGGATCATTGCAAGGCGCTGGATAAAGTCTTCCACGAAGGGAAGGCAGGGGACACCTATAATATCGGCGGCAGAAATGAGCGGACGAATATGGAAATGACGAACCGGATCTGCGAGCTTCTTGATGAACATCAACAAGAAAGAAAGCAGGAACTTGCTCTTTCCAGTTTTAAGGATTTGATTACATTTGTAGAAGATAGACCAGGCCATGACCGAAGATATGCCGTAGATGATACGAAAATTAGACAGACGCTAGGATGGAAGCCAGTGGTGGAACTGGAAAAAGCCCTTGACGAAACCGTAGTATGGTACATGGATAAATGGAGGAAACAAGCAAAGTGATCTCCGTTGTCGTACCCATCTACGGTTGTGAGGCATGCCTGGAAGAATTATATACGCGTATCAAAGACACGATGAGTTCGATACCGATGAACTTTGAATTGATTCTTGTCAATGACGCCAGCCCGGATGATGCCTGGCCGACTATCCAAAAACTCCACCACCAGGACCCGAGAGTGAAAGGTCTCAATTTATCGCGAAACTTCGGTCAGCACCATGCGATTACGGCAGGTCTCGACCACACCAACGGCGATTGGGTAGTAGTCATGGATTGTGATTTACAGGATCAGCCGGAAGATATCGCGAAACTATATGAAAAAGCTCAGGAAGGTTATGATGTCGTCTTCGGTTCCCGGGAGGAGCGCCAGGACCACGCCTTGAAGCGGATGTCTTCGAAACTTTTTTATAAAGTATATGACTACCTGACGGAACGATCTTCCGACCATACGATCGCTAATTTCAGTATCAGTCATAAAAAGGTAATCAAAAGTTTCCGTCAAATGCGCGAGCAGAACCGATTGTTTCCGCTGTTCATTCAATGGATGGGGTATAAGTCAACGAGAATAGTCGTCAACCATAATAAACGGGAGCATGGGAAGTCATCGTATAACCTTCGAAAACTAATCAGTTTGGCGACAGACGTTATCATTTCCCAGTCGAACAAACCGCTCCGGTTATCGATTCAGTTCGGTTTCTTCATATCACTCATCTCCTTCGTGTATGGGTTATATTTGATCTTTAAATACTTTGTCATGGAGTATCATGTGGCAGGCTGGACGAGTGTGATGGTTTCCATTTATTTTATCGGCGGTTTGGTTTTCTTCAATTTCGGGGTGCTCGGGCTATATATCGGAAAAGTATTCAATGAAACAAAAGGACGACCATTATACATTATCAGTGAAACAACAGAAGACGAAGAAGGCATGAGGTGATTGCAATGACAAACTACTTACGAGAAGCGCCATGGGATCGACGGAATTTCGGGATGGATACCTATGAAGTGACGTCTCCTGAGGAGGAAGCGTTAAAAGAAACAGATGAGACACCAGGACACTTCACATTGAAGGTCGATCCGATGGTTAACAAGAAGCCGATTTTGGAGCATGGTTTCTTTTATGCTGACACACTGATCACTCCCGTCTGTAAAAAAGACCAGCTGGTAACCTTCTCTGAAAATCAATTCGGCATTACCCGTGATGGAAGTTTTGATACGATCGTCTCGTTTTCCGAAGGTGCTTTCAAAATGGGGCGTTATCATCGCGACTTCCACGTGAAGACAGAAACAGCTGAACAGCGCTACATCAACTGGCTGCGGGATTTATATGAAGCGGACCAGGTGATGTTCCTTACGTATGAAGGGGAGGTTGCTGCCTACTACGCTTATCAGGAAAACTCGATTTTACTGATCGGGATGGATGAAAAATTACGCGGAAAAGGACTTGCTAAACCATTGGTAAGTAAAGCGTGTGAGGTATTATTTTCTTATGGCCATGAAGAGCTGAAGACTTCGGTCTCAGCCATTAACTTCCCTTCGATGCAAATGTTTTATTCTCTGGGATTCAAAATGAAGCGGGCAGTGGATGTCTACCATAAGTGGAATGCGGATGTGTCTGACGGCGTATGATGATGGGCTATTTTTATATTTTTTCAACCATCCTATTTACTGTTTATGGCCAGCTGATCCTGAAATGGCGGATTGAAAAGTATGGCAGTCTGCCGGAAGAGCTTAAAGACAAAATCGTATTTTTGTTTCAGCTGCTGCTCGACCCATTAATTCTTTCCGGGTTTTTATCTGCGTTCGTCGCATCGATTTTCTGGATGGCGGCGATGACCAAATTTAACATCAGCTATGCGTACCCGTTCATGAGTCTATCGTTTGTACTGGTCTTCCTTTTATCCGTCGTGATGTTCGGGGAACCAGTCACACCGCAGAAAGTAATCGGGCTGGGCTTAATTGTGCTGGGTATTATCGTAACGAGTCAATCTATTTGAGGTGTTAGCAATTATTACATTCAATAAACCATGTGTAACAGGAAAAGAAAATGACTATATTCAAGATGCTATCAGTAACGTAAAACTATCCGGCAACGGTCCGTACGGGAAGAAATGCACCGAATGGCTGGAGTCCTATTTGAAGGCAGAGAAGGTACTGTTGACGCCTTCCTGTACGCATGCCCTGGAAATGACAGCCTTGCTTATCGACATTAAGGAAGGGGATGAAGTGATCATGCCTTCCTATACGTTCGTTTCGACAGCAAATGCATTCGCCCTTCGCGGTGCTCATATCAAATTCGTCGACGTTGAACCGGAGACAATGAATATCGATGCTACACGAGTAGAGGACACAATCACCGACCGGACGAAGGCAATTGTGGTGGTCCATTACGCCGGTGTAGGGTGTGATATGGATGCCATTATGGCAGTTTCTGAAAAGTATAACCTTTATGTCATCGAGGATGCTGCTCAAGGGCTGCTCAGTTCCTATAACGGAAGAGCGCTGGGTACTATAGGACATTTGGGGGCGTTCAGTTTCCATGAAACGAAAAACTATACGTGTGGCGAAGGCGGGGCGTTGATCATCAATGATCAACGTTTCATCGACCGTGCTGAAATCATTCAGGAAAAAGGGACGAACCGCTCCCAGTTCATCCAGGGCAGGGTGGATAAATACACGTGGCGCGATATCGGTTCCTCCTACCTGTTAAGCGATTTGAATGCAGCGTACCTATATGCCCAGCTGCAGGAAGCAGATTCCATTAATGACAACCGGCTTGCTACGTGGCAGGCTTACTGGGAAGGATTGAAGCCACTTGCGGAGCAGGGAGTAATTGAACTTCCAATGGTTCCACAAAACAGAGAACACAATGCCCATATGTTTTATATCAAGACGAAGGATGAGCCGGAACGAAAGCAGCTGATCGAGCATTTGAAGGAACACGACGTCATGGCTGTCCCTCACTATGTTCCGCTTCATTCCTCTCATGCGGGAGAAAAGTTTGGAGAAATGAGCGGCCCGGATGTCTACACGACTAAGGATAGCGAGCGTCTGCTCCGTCTACCACTTTATTACGAAATGGCGAAAGAGGATGTCGGTCATGTTGTCGAACAAATTCGAGCTTTTTACAAAGCATAAACTATTAGTGATCGCCTCTTTGATTTTGGCAGCATACTTGCTGCCTTATTATCTTTTAGGCGAAGACTCCCATATTAGAGTACATGATAATCTCGATTCTAATATCGTCTGGTTCAAGCTGGTAGTAGAAAATAATTTGATTTTTGCTTCACCGAATGAAATGCTGCCTAGTATCATCAATGGACTTCCCAGAAGTGCTCTGCCATCAGGGCTTGATGCAATGGTCTGGCTGTATGCTTTGTTTGAGCCTTTTACTGCTTATACACTCAATCAGACCATTATGCGCGTTGTAGCACTGTTTGGGATGTATTTTCTACTGGCTTATTATTTTGAAAAACAGACAGGTACATGGACAAATTACCAGTTGCCAATTACGGGAGCTGCCTTGACGTTTGCGCTGCTTCCATATTGGCCGTCCGGTGCCCTTTCTATGGCGGGGATGCCGCTTGCTTTGCTTGCATTCATGAAAATTCGTGATTTCGGCAGACATGCAAAGAAGCGATACTGGCTCATGCTTGTACTTATCCCGTTCCATGCCAATTTCATTCTGGCATTTTCTTTTTTTATCTCAATCATTGGTGTCATCTGGCTGGTAGATTGGATTCGCTATAAACAATTGAACTGGCCGTTTTTCCATTCGATTGTCTTGATGACCAGTATTTTTCTGATTAAAAATTATATGGTCATCTATTCGATGTTTCTGGACAGTGAGTATGTGCCTCACCGGGAAGAATTTGAATTGGGTGATAAAGATGCAGTTGGTGCTTTCCAGCTGGGAATTGAAAATTTTCTCTTTGCTCATACACATGATGAAACTTTGCATTATCGGTTCATCTTTCCAGCGGCAATGGCTGCGATTCTTCTTGCTGTATGGAAGAGGATGGTGCCAAAGCTGCTCATATCCCTGTTGGCAGCCAATTTTATTCTGTCTATTTGGTATGGCTACTGGTACTGGGAAGGCTGGCGTGTACCAAAAGATACGATTTCTCTGTTGAACAATTTCAACTTCAGCCGCTACCACTTTCTGCATCCATTACTCTGGTATCTTGTTTTTGGGCTTGCTATGGGAATCATCCAAAAAAGGGTGTTTTTAGGTAAATTTATTGTACTTATGCTCATCCTTAGCCAGGTTGCTCTATTATTTCCCCTTGGCGAAGAATCGAAGTACAGCGAGTTTGATTCTTTTACTTATAAGGAGTTTTACTCAGAAGCGCTCTTTGAAGATATTAAGGAATATATCGGAGAGGATCCTTCTGATTATCGGGTCGTCTCGATCGGGATGCATCCGACGATTGCCCAATACAATGGTTTATGGACCTTAGATACCTACAACACCACCATCCCGCTATCTTATAAGCATTCCTGGCGGAAAGTAATAGCTCCGGAATTGGAAAAGAACGGATCGCTCGAGCATTACTTTGATACCTGGGGAAGCAGGCTGTATTTATATGTCGATGAACTGGGAAAGAACTATGATTTTACAAAAGAAAGCGATAAGCAGATTGAACAGCTCGATATTAATACGGAGCACCTGGAAAGTATGGGTGGGAAGTATATTCTATCTGCAGTACCGATCCAAAATTATGAAGAAAATAATCTCACGTTTGAACGTGTATTTGAAAGACCCTCCTCACCATGGAAGATTCATTTATATAAAATTGGATAACAAAAGAGCTGTATTCGGCCATCTTGTTGGTCAAAATACAGCTCTTTTTCTGTCGTCTAGGAAATTATAAAAACTTCTTTTGTTGGTAACTTTACGTAATAGGTCACATCCAGCTCCAGCGCCTACCCCCTCGAGGTCTTAAGTCAATCCTCTCTGTGACAAGGAACGTCACGGCGAGGCTTGTCTTAAGCTTGTCGGAGGCCTGCAGGATGCAGGTCAGTTCGATGTTGGCACAGGACGTGCCGTTTTTAATCGAACGTCACTACTAGCAAGGCGCCTGCGCTTTTGTTCCTGTTAAGAATTTTCTTCGAGGACATTATAAATCGTAGGGATAAGGTTATAGTAGCGGGGCTTTAAGAGGAAATGATCCACCTTATATTCCATCGATAATTTGAGTGTATCTTCATCATGCTGGTGCAATACAATGATGACGCTTGTATCTTTGGCAAGACTATTTATCTCAGGCAAAATAGAAAAGCAGGATTCATCGAGAATAATCACATTAATGTTATGTTCATGAAGCAGGGATTTCAAGTTGGATATGTTCTGGCCCTCACAATGGCTGAATATACCTTCATCAGAAAAAACATGTTGAAGGTGTTCGAGGTCTGACGAATTTTTGGAAAGTAATAAGATGCGTGGTTCCATGGAAGCTCCTCCTTTCAAGGGCCCGTCCTTGTATAACGGTTAACGTAGAATAACTCAGAAAAATGGAGGAAAAAGCACACTTATGAGCAATTGCAACATTGACGTTGACATTAGATTTCCTACGTCCCTTTCTCCATGCTAACAGACATAAGTCGTCAATTAAACCGTCATTTGTACCAGCTATCTGTGGGACGGATGTGTCAGTGTACTAAGCACTTTCAATAAATTGATGTTGGAGCCTGCAAGCAGCTTTCGTACCGGCTTGTAATGCAAATATTTTGTAATTAAATCCAGCTGGTCATTACTTAAGGCTTCCAATTTTCTTCGTAGTGTCAGCGAATCGTGATAGTTCTCATATAGGACCTGGACGTCTTCTTCATAATTGCTGATGCCGCAAAGGTCTTGTGCGGCGTAGATGCCAGTCAGTATCGAAGTGAACTGCCCAAATCCGAGGAAAGGATTGATAGCTCCAAAACAGTTGCCCACGAAGAAAGTATTCCCTATTCGTGGGTATTTACTTTTACCGACGACATAATTATCGAGATCGAATTGCTGGGTAACGCTTAATTTCCGTTTAAGTGTTTGTTCTGCTTTTTCAAAAATTACTTTCCAAAGCTTGTCTTTGTCAATTGCCAGGTTTTCTTTATATTTCGGATATACTAGAACGAGATGTCCTTCGGTATTGGAAAAAGGGAGGAAGTATACCATTCCTTTCGGGACAAGCTCATTGTCATACCAGGTATGCACTTCATTATGGACAAAGTCACCCTTCACTATTGCTCCTGCAAATGTAGCTTTAAACGCTGTATCGTATGATTGGATGCTCTGCGTATCAAGAGGATCTCCAGTAGCCAGGACCACGTGAGTATATTGTTTCGAGATCTCTTCGTATTGGACTTGCTTTTTCAAGTGAATCGGGCTCGTTACTTGTTCTGCCAGCTGCTTTTCATAAGAATTTTTATCTTTTCCACGTTTATTTGTATAACCCAAGTGACCTTCCAGGAAGGAAGTTTCGTTGGGGGAATGGACGAAAATCTTCTGAATATTGGTAGTGGGTTTCAAGTGAATATCATGATATTCTGATAAGTATTTAATAGCATCATCAATCGGTCTGTGCAAAAGCGGCGACATAGCTTCCCCTATAACCGGACGGTCTCCAACTTTTTTTCTCTTTTCAAAAATATCGGCGGAATACCCGTACTTCTCCAACGTGAGGGCGCACGATAATCCTGCCAGGCCAGCGCCGATAATTGCAATATTCATACACTCGTCCTCCTCGATTACATTTTTTGCGGTAAGGATTGGTTTTATACGTTAGTTATAATTGCTGGCTATGTGCAGAAACTAAGGAAGAAGGAGGTTTGACGTATGAAAAAACATTCTAAAAATAATAAATATCAAAATCAAAAAATTGAACAATTCACCGATGGTGCAGCCATCACCCATGAACAAGTCTCAGATACGATGACAGAGGGTACAATTGATGGTCAAATCGACCAGGTTGACGAAGATGGAAAGCTTATCAGCCATGACGGTGAAGCATTGAAAAGGAAGAACCCCGATGGGAAGAAGAAATAAAATCCTTGTTCCGGAAGCGCGGGAAGGTCTGGATCAGTTGAAAGAAAAGCTGGTGAATGAACGTTACGGTACGAGTGATAAATACGAAATGGCAGAGGAACAGGGGATACCGTTGTCAGAAGGATATAATGGGGAAATTAAAGCAAAGGACGCTGGGAGAATGGGTGGCGCCATCGGCGGCAGCATGGTAAGAGAACTGGTCAAAATGGCAGAACAGCAGCTGGGACAAAATAAAGAACAGCACAAGTAATTCCTGTGCTGTTCTTTCCTTTCGTCTTTAAGGCTGCATCGATTTGATTTTGGCTTCGTTTCTCGCGATGGTCGCTTGCCAGTCCTGAGTATATACACTAAGAATGTCGTTTATCTTATCAATAAGCCCAAGGCGAATCAGTCCGTTCCCCTCAGCTTGTTTGGAATAACCAAGCGGCATCGTACGCTTAATCAACTGAGCATAGAGTTCTGACTCTGTCAGTTTCCGCTGAAATTGACCCTCCGCCAGGTTGATTAAAAGCGCCAAAGCCCCCGAGACATGAGGAGTTGCCATCGATGTACCGCTTAACCGGGCATATTCTCCATTGAGATAAGTGGAAAGGATATTTACTCCTGGGGCTACTAAGTCAATTTCATTGTTCGTATTCGTAAAGTCGGCCATCTTCCTGTCAAAGTCGATCGCACCTACTTGTATCACTTCGTTATAGGCGCCAGGATAGCCGAACTCATCGGTATCTTCCCGTCCGTCACCGGCATTCCCCGCTGCACAGACAACAGCGATATCTTGATCGACTGCATGCTTGATGGCATCATGCAATTCTGGAATATCACGTGGACCACCCAGGGACAGGGACATGACTCTTACACGTTCACCATCAGGGCCTTCCCAGTTTGCTGCATATTCAATCGCATCAATAATCCAATCCATTCTTCCGCTACCGTTTCCGGATAGTACTTTTAGTATGAGAAGGTCTGACTGAGGAGCGACTCCGACAACTCCAGTTCCATTTTCTGTTGCAGCAATGGTCCCGGCCACATGGGTACCATGACCATTGTTATCTTCGAAATTATTTTCATCAGAATCATAATCAGTTGTGAAGTTTCTTCCGGCAATTATTCTATCTTTCAATTCAGGATGATCGGTTTGACAACCCGTATCGATTACCGCAATGACATTTCCTTTACCCTGTTCGGTCTGGTCCCACAATAGCGGCGCCTCAATCATTTCTACACCTTCCGGGACATTTGATGATAAGGGAAGGATCTCCTCAACTTGAAAGGGAATCAGTTTAAGCTCGTCCATTTGTCATCCTCCTTTTGATTACAAGTTTAGAATATTCTAACAATTAAATTGTATCAAAGCTGAGGAAGATTTTGTATGGGCCAAACCTCCCTCGTCGTGGGTAATAACACATGTAAAAAAATAAAAATACTGCGTTTGACTTTTGTTCGATTGAGGAAGGATTTATACTAGACTAGGAGTCGGGAATAAAACGTCCTGACTTAAAAAAGGAATGAATGAAATGGATAAGCAATCCGTACAGGCTGAAATAGCCAGCTACACAGGTAAGCTGCTGAGGGATAACTTCGGTAAAGGCCCTTCCTCGGTGTATGTTTCCATCGAAGAACCGTATATCACCATCTATCTGCGTGAGTTTTTAGCACCGATGGAGCGTGTGCTCGTCAAACAAAACAATGATATGAAAGTAGAAGAAACAAGGGATTTACTGATGGATGAACTGCTTCCTGATATTCGTGCTACCCTTCGAATGATGACCGGTTATGAAATTGAGGATGTCTTTTATGACTGGTCGCTGCCCAATCGTTCCGGAATGTTTCTGGGGGTCATTGCCAAAAAGGATAAGGATGAAGAAATCCATCTTTCTGATTACCCCGACAAGGAAAAAATTCATGAGGAAATCATCAGGGTCAGTGAGCAGGCTGAAAAAGCTCCCACAAAAGTTGATTCTTTCATGCT
This sequence comes from Thalassobacillus sp. B23F22_16, assembly GCF_043496955.1. NCBI lineage: Bacteria > Bacillati > Bacillota > Bacilli > Caryophanales > Bacillaceae > Thalassobacillus > Thalassobacillus sp. B23F22_16. The sequence goes on from NZ_JBIEKD010000022.1 coordinate 24,337, forward strand.
GAACGACCGGACCTTGATGGTCGTCCGCGATGGCATTTTAGTCCGGATTGAGAAAGAATTGATTCGTTCCGGGTTTGGTGAAACGTTAAAGCTTACAAAAAGACAGTTAGAAAAAGGTCTGTTAAGTAAATCTTATTGTGAAAATATACTCGAAACAGAAGTCATCGACGTGTTTGTCGATTGGGACTTTCATGAAGATAAAAGTTATATTGTGTTTATTTTAAAACCGAAGAAGCCAGGTGGAAATGGGCCGGACAAATAGAGTCGGACATAAGCCGGAAAAGGGATCAAACCTTTTTCGGCTTTTTTAATTGATTTTAATACGGTAAAGGAAGGGGAAGGTATGAAATATATAGTAATAGCTGAAGATTCAAACCAATTAAGAGTACAATTTGCCCAACAGGAAGAAGAGGTATTATTTTCTACCTATGAAGAGGCGCAAGCGTTTATCGAACAAGTACATGCAGAGAATGTACTCCCGGATAAATATCAACTGAAAGTGGAGCGGTATGAAAGAGAAGAAATGGTACAGGATAGAGAAGGTCAAGGTTGAATTCTAAGAGGATAAAATCCCGCAGTATGGCTGCGGGATCGATCCCCATTTCTTACATAAAGTGTTTCTGAGTTTATTCTGAAAAGCATAGGGCAATAGTACAAGTAAAGGAGATGATTCCATGAAACATACGGTCTTCTATGATGCTCAGTGTCCCCTTTGCTACAATGTGAAACGAGTGTTGCGCAAGCTCGACTGGTTCCAAAAAATCGAATGGATTGCTGTACAGGAAACGGAGAATTCTAGCGATTATTCCTTTTTACATGGGAAAGATATTTATGATCAAATCTATATGAGAACATCTGGCGGCGAACTGCTGGCAGGTTTTTTTACGATCCGAAAACTGTTGATTTCCCTGCCGCTTACCTTTTATGCTGGCTTACTGATTTATCTGCCATTTGTAAGCCGTATCGGTTCCCCATTGTATAAATGGGTTTCAAAAAACCGCTATGACTGGTTCGGCAGATATGATCAGCCAAGAGAGTAACGACTACCTCGCTTTTGCTTTTTTCCTATCATCGTTAAACTTCACTAAATTTGAAAATATTTCATAACAACAAGTAAAGGCTGTCCCAGGGTGAAGTCCCGGAACAGCCTTTTTTCACTAGTAAGCTGACAGCATATTTATCAGGAAAGTTCTTTAGATGTTTTCTAGTTGGTACTGAATTTCGGTGCACCTTCACGGACGGCAATGAATTCTGGGCGTTCTTTACCGCCAGAGAATGGTTCTACTAATTGGTTTTCGACACTGTTGTAAACCATAAACAGATTGTTGCGGCTGTAAGGAGTGATATTACCGTTAGAGCCGTGCATGGTGTTACTTTCGAATAAGGTGATCGAGCCGGCCTTGCCAGTCGGCACGGAAATGCCGCCGCCTTGTTCAGCCAGCCAGCTTAGGCTGTCATGGTCTGGGACCCCAAGCTTTTGCTTTTTCAATGACTCTTTGTAGTTGTCATCTGGTGTTTCACCTACACAACTGACGTAGTAGTTTTGGGACCCTGGTATCAACATCAAAGGCCCGTTGAACGTATAGTTGTCGGACAGTGCGATGGATAGGCTTACAGCACGCATACGTGGCATACCATCTTCTACGTGCCAGGTTTCAAAGTCAGAATGCCAGTCAAATTCCTTACCTGTAAACCCGGGTTTATAGTTGATTCTGGACTGGTGAATATAGACGTCGCTTCCGAGCAAGTGATTGACTATATCAAGAATACGCTGGTCATATGCTACGTTTTTGAAATATTCATCATCATGGTGGACGTGGAATATGGATCTGATTTCATCACTTTCTGGTTCGCGAACAACCTTGTCAGAAACAACATCTTTGCTGTCTGCTTGTAATTCGAAAATCCCCTTTTGCAGCTCTGATACTTCATCTTCCGAGAAGAAATTCTCAATCTGCAAGAAACCGTTTTGTTCATACGAATCAAGCTGCTCTTTAGATAGTGGTGCTTGATCATCCTTAGAACGATCCGTGTGGATGACAGGATCCTTTCGTTTCACTATTTCAGGCTGGTTATTTTTTCTAGAAGGATAAAGATCTTCCATTCTAAAACACTCCTTATGTCGAATTTTCCAGGTAACTTGTGTTCGTGAATGTCACTGCTTTTTTGGCTGGCTGCCAGCTTACATATAATAGAAAGAACTTTCCGTCGTACGGGGATTTTACCCATCAAAAATTGCAATTAAACACCTAAAATTCAAATTTTTTGTAAAAAAAAGAAAATAGAAGCTTAGACGCAATAAACCCAGATACAATAGGGTGTTATCGATGAGCAGCCGCTCAAAACGATACAACGTATCTCATGAAACTTAAAAATATTAATAAGCAGGACATTAAAAGATTATGACAAAAATTTTACAAAGAAGTTTTTAAGAGGGGAGTGAACGGGTAAATAAAAAATAAGAATAAAGAGCATGATGGGGGCACAAATATGAATTTAAAAGAGCAACTATTAGAAAAAGGATATAACAATATTGATATTATGGTAATCGATGAAGAGAACAATCAATCGACCATCCCGGATTTGTCTTTGCACAAAATCAATAATTTGGAATATAAGCTGTATCTGGATCCGAAATCAGTGGAAGTCAATTGGGAAAATGAACATCCCTATTTCACTGCAAAACAGCGAAATGAAGAGGGAAGAGATGTTAACATCAAAGGCTTTATCCTGGAATGGTAAAGCAAAGAAGGCGCGGTTCCAAAAGGGACCGCGTTTTTTTTCGTTTCAAGAATATTAAGAAAAGCTAATTATTTCTAATGCGAAAACTTAGAAATTGGTTGACACCTTTTAAACAAACCTCGTATACTCTATATTAACGATTAATTCCGACTAAATTTATTGGAATAATTACATTGGGGTGTGCGTATATGTTTTTACAGGTGAACAACGTGGCAAAAACGTTTGCTGAACATGAAGTGTTTTCTGGTATCGACCTTTCCATACACGAAAATCAGTTTGTATCATTACTTGGTCCCTCCGGGTGTGGGAAATCTACATTGCTTTCTATGGTTGCCGGTCTTGAATCAGCGACTGAAGGTTCGATCAGCCTGGGAGGTAAAACCATCCTGGAACCCGGAACTGACCGGGGGATGGTGTTTCAGCAGCCGGCGTTGTTTCCGTGGTTGACAGTAAAGGACAATGTGACTTTTCCTTTAAAAGATAAACTATCAAAGCAGGCACAGGATCAAGCTGCTGCGCACTACTTGAAAATGGTTCACCTTACAAGGTTCAAAGAAGCTTATCCTCATGAATTATCAGGAGGAATGCAGCAACGGGTAGCGATTGCGCGGGCACTGGCAATGGATCCGAAAGTGTTATTAATGGATGAACCTTTCGGAGCGCTGGATGAACAGACCCGCCATATACTCCATGATGAACTGATGAAAATCTTCCAGGAAACGAAAAAGACGATCTTATTCGTTACACACAGCATCCAGGAAGCGATCAAATTATCAGATCGGGTGATTGTGATGGGGACACGGCCGGGCAGAATCATTGCAGATTTTCCAGTGGATGTGGAACGTCCCCGTCAGCGTGATGATTCGCGGGTGATCGAACTGGAGCAGGAAATCATGGAACTATTGAAAGGCGAAATCAATAAAGTTTTGAAGGAAGAGTTGGATCATGAAACTAAGCATTTTACTTAAAAGAGTCCTATTCATTGGCGTTTTGTTGGCGATTTGGCAAGGTGTCTATATGTCTGGATATTTTCCAGCCATTCAGTTCCCACCACCTACAAAAGTATTTCAGGCCATGGTGGAAGGGTTTGCTGATGGCAAGCTGGTAAGTGCGCTGCTTGCAAGTTTCAAGCACCTGTTGATTGGTCTTGGTCTTGCAATTGGAATCGGTACATTGATAGGCGTGTTACTCGGAAAATCAAGACAGGCGGATGAGACAGCGGGGATGTACTTGATTGCCATGCAGAGTATTCCAAGTATCGTATGGGTGCCCCTTGCGATTATGTTAATCGGTTTGAATGAAACTGCCGTCATATTTGTAGTCGTTCTGGGTGGAACCTTCGTGATGGCACTAAATACCAGAACAGCTATTCACAGCGTTCCTCCTGAATTCATCAAGGCAGCCAGAACGATGGGTACGAAAGGAATGCGGCTGTTTTTCAAAGTAGAAGTGCCGGCAAGTCTTCCTTATTTCATGAGTGGTATCCGGCTGGCATGGGCATTCAGCTGGCGGGCATTGATGGCTGGTGAGCTGTTAAGCAACGGCCCTGGATTAGGTTACTCGCTCCGGTATGCGATGGATTTCGCACAAATGGAGGTTGTCATAGGAATTATCATTATTGTTGGTGTGATTGGATCGGTTGTCGATCAGCTTTTCTTCTCGAAAATGGAGAAGAAAGTAATGAGGCGATGGGGATTGTTAAAATAATTCATAGAGGAGAATAAATATGAAAAAGTGGTTGTCGTTATTATCTGTGGTTGTCTTAGGAATGATTTTAACAGCTTGCGGAACGAGTGAATCTGCATCTGGCAGCAAGGGGAAAAATGATAAGATCGTCATTGGATATTTCCCGAATATTAACCATGTGGCAGGCATGGTGGCGGAAGAGAAGGAATTATATGAACAGACACTGCCTGATGGCACAGAAGTCGAATATAAGTACTTCCCGGATGGTTCGGCATTTATGACCGCGATAGAAACAGGTGAAATACAAGGTGGTCTTGTCGGACCAGGACCTGCGATGAACCATTATATGAGTGGGGCAGAAATCAATATTGTAGCGGCTGGTTCGACAGGTGGAACGGTTATCATGGCCCGGGAAGGCTCGGGCATTGAGTCACCGGAACAGTTGCAGGATTCTACCTTTGTTTCCCCGCGCGTAGGGTGCACGCATGACGTACAATTCGAGGCTTTGATGATGAGAGAATATGACCTGAAATCGGATCGATTAAAGGGTGAAATGAAACACGTTACCGGGAAACCGGCGACATATTCACAATTATTTGCCAGCAAGCGAATCGATGCAGCCGCTGTACCAGAGCCATGGGCATCAAAAATTGAGGAAGAAGGGCATGGAAAAGTATTAGTTGAAGGAGATGATGTGGCATTCAACGATACCCTGCCGGCCGCTGTGTTTGTAACAAGTGCAGAATTAAAAGAGAATAACCCGGAACTTGTTCAAAATATGGTGGATGCTCATAAAGAAGCGACTACATTTATTCAGGATAATCCGGAAGAAGCGAAAGAAATTGCTATCAAGAAAATAAAGGACATTACCGAACAGGAATTATCCGCAAGCGTGATTGATAGTGCATGGGAACGTATTGATTTCACCTATGAAGTTAAACTGGAAGATTTGGAAGCATTTGCGGCAGCTTCCTTTGAATTAGAGTTCCTGAAAGAACATCCAGACTTAGACGGACTGGTCGATACTACATTTATTGAAGAATAAGAAGTTTAAGTGATCTGGATAATCACTATATAAATCATTCGATAAAGCTTAGAGCGCCTTTAGCGCTCTAAGCTTTATTTATGCACATGACTTCTATATGAAATCTCCAATTTTGCAATAAGATTCGGGAAAGAGGTGACACTAACGAGAAAGGAGGGCTTAGGATGAAAGTTCGTATAGTATGGAGTCTTTTGACTATTTTCATGCTTTGGGCCGGAGCGGCGGGAAGTGTCCAGGCAAAAGAGGGCATGCTCTATGAAATGAAAAACGTAGATGAAGTCGACAATCAATGGGAAATTCATATTCAATATCCGGAATTTACTGGTTTGAAGGATCCGGCATTTCAAGAGAAGTTGAATGGTTTGATTGAAAAGACCGTGGACGGATATATAGCCGAAGTTAAAGAAGCAGCAGAAAGTCAGGACTTCCCCGTTCGTTTTTTTGGAGAGACGACGGTAATGCAGGATAAGAATTTCTTCTCTATCCTTATGTCGTCTAGTCTTTCCCGAGGAAATACGTTTAGCGGAGATGTTGAATCGTTCAATTTTTATAATCAGGAAAAAGCTCAACTCATATCTTTGATGGACATCATGGACTTAAACAAAATTGATAAGGAAGTACAAGCACAGCTGAATGATAAACCTGAACAATTTTTTGTGGAAAATTTCCGTGGAGTAAGGCCGGAGACTGCTTTTTATATACAAAGTGGCGAGCTCGTATTGATTTTCAATAAATATGAAATTGCACCAGGAGTCTATGGAAATCCGGAAATCAAAGTGCCAGTCGATCACACGTATTAAGACAAAAAAAGTGCCGCTATCCCAATGGGAAAGCGGCCAATCTGATTGTCTAATTGATTCATTTCAGGGGAGGAATCAATACATTCAGTATTTTTAAGACAATCACTTATAAACAGTATTGTCCACATCCCTAACCTTTTATACATAAATCATCGCGTGATTTATCAACATTATTCACAACCCATGTGGACAAATCTGTCAACACTTTATTAACAATGGGGGAGGTCAATAAAATAGGATTGTTAACGGTTTACCCACAAAAGGTCTTTTTGTGTGGATAAGTATTGATAAAAGGTTAGGTATGCTGGTTGTTAAGTATATACCCCATTTTAATAAATCTAATCCTATGATTTTTTAGATCGTTGATAAATTTTATTTGCCTGTTTGAAATCTCTGCCGTAGAGCACTTCCTGTGTTTTCGAAAGGGCGCCTTTTGCCGCTTTTGTCTGTCCTTGTTTTGCTTTCATAATTAAAACCTCCTTATTCTCTACAGCCTCTCCAAATCTGGCGGATCTATACTAAATATAAAAAGCCTAAGCGGCGGTGTGCCGGCTTAGGCTTCGAGAGCTTCTTCAGATTCTTCTCCACTGTAGTAATGGAAGAGGTATTGTTCTTTAGTAATGGCAAACAGGTCATAAACGTCTTCTTTTTCATTGATACGCCCATAAATTTCTGGATAATCCTCATTGGCATGTGTGACGTATGGGAGTTTCAAAGCAGCTTTCATGGACCGAGGGTTGTTCCGGCGGATTTTCATGAAGATTGCTTCTATATCAAGTTGAAAAAACAATTCTTCGAAAAAAGCTTCTTTTGCGGGCCGGTTGTAGCCCTTTCCGAAATACGGCTGGCCGATCCATGTGGCCAGAAAGCCTTTGTTATCCGTGATGTCGAAGAGATTGATCGTTCCAATTGGGTGGTTCCAGTCATCCACAATTGTCCGGGATATGAGCTCACCGTTTTCTTCCGCTTCAATCGTCTGCCTGGTCAAAAAATAAAATTCATCGCTGGAGTAGGCTTTGTGACGGACGTAGGGGAAGACTTCGGGATGGCTCATCAGCTCAAACAATACAGGTGCATCATGCAAATCACGCTTTTTCAACATTAAAAAACCCTCCTTATCTGCAAAAGGAGGGAAGTCGGGTCGTAGGGAAAGGAACCTGCTGTGGACGCGACCACCCTCGAATTTTTATCAATTGCTCACAAAAATCCGGGGTGGGAATCGAACCCACTAGAACCAGTCAAGCTGGTGGCGCACCATTTGCCTTCCCATACTCCGCTCTATGAAAAATCTTTGATTTTCTCAGATCGTTGGATTAATCATAATCGATTTCTAAAGAAAAATAAATAGGCATTTGACTAATTTTTTATTTATTTTTTCGACAAATTATGGGAACGAGAAATCAGTCATGGACACTTATATGCAAGGGAGCATACGCCTTGATTTAATTACCTTTTAAAGATGATTTCCCCGTTTACCATCGTCCATAATGGCTTTGACATGTATTCGAACGGGTGGCCATTCCAAAGAACAAGGTCAGCGTCTTTCCCTCGCTCGATAGAACCGACGCGGTGGTCGACACCGAGATTTCTGGCGGGTGTGATCGTAATTCCTTCTAACGCGGTATCGATATCTAACCCTTCTCTGGCAGCCAGGGCAGCACAAATATTCAAGTATTGGATAGGAGTATAGGGGTGATCGGTCGTTATAGACACCTTAATACCGCTACTTGCCAACGTATGATAGGTCGCCCATGTCTTATTTTTCAATTCAATTTTGGATCGTCTCGTAAAAGTCGGCCCCACCGATACTTGTAAATCACGTCCTTGCAGCTCTTCTGCAATCAAGTGACCTTCCGTACAATGTTCGATGCGTAGGTCAAGGTCGAATTCATCTGCAAAACGGATTGCACTTAGAATATCATCCGCACGATGGGCGTGGATTCGTACAGGGATTTCCCGTTCTAACGCTCGGACAATTGGTTTTACTCGTAAATCATCAGGGTTATCCGCATGTTTGGCGTGGTAAAATGTTTCTCGCAGCATTCCCATGATGCCGAGTCTTGTAATGGAATCGTTTCGGGAAGTGGAATGGACCCGCTTTGGATTCTCTCCAAGTGCCAGCTTCAGTCCGGCAGTATCGCGGAGCAGCATACCAGCTATATTTTTTCCGTTATTTTTGATGACGGAGGTCATGCCTCCAATAATATTGGCACTGCCAGGCATTATGTGAGCGGTTGTAACACCGGCACAGATGGCATCACCGAACGCTGGATCAAGAGGATGTGCTCCGTCCATGGCACGTAGGTGGGGCGTCATTGCTTCAATCGTTTCATTGGCGTCACTTCCTGCCCAGCCTGTACCTTCGTCATATAAACCTAAATGGGTATGAACGTCTATGAAGCCGGGAAAAAGCATATTTTTGTTTCCGTCTATGAGCTGTGCATTCTCAGGAGGATTTACACGCTTTCCGAACTCCACAATTTTATTTCCTTCAATTAAGACTTGGCCGTTATCAATCCGCGGGGAAGTCACTGGGAAGAGCTTCACATTGGTTATTAGAGTTTGCATGATTTTTCTTGCCTTTCTGCCGGTTGATTTTTTTCTATTACAACTCTATTATATGCGAAGATCTACTGGAAGAGTATGTTAAAAAAATGGCCCAGGAGCATATATGTGAGATAATTGAAACCAAATAAAACGATCAGGAGAGTTTCTCCTAATCGTTAAAAATGTCTTGCAAGGCTGGTTTTAATTCAGGATATTTAAAATCATAACCATAGGCGATCGCTTTTTTAGGAATGACATGCTGCCCATCCAGAAGCAGAGTGCTCATGTCTCCAAGTGCTGTCTTGATGGCAAACGAAGGGGCAGGGAGCCAATGGGGACGGTTCAGTACGTCACCAAGCGTTTTTCCGAAATCCTTATTACGTTTCGGGTGCGGGGCAGTCGCATTAAGCGGCCCGACAGCCTCTTTGTTGGAAATAGCAAAGTCGATTAGCCCGACGACATCATCGATATGAATCCATGATAGCCACTGTTCTCCCGTACCAACTTTTCCTCCTGCCATCACTTTGTAAGGGATAGCCATTTTAGGCAATGCTCCCTCTTCACCAAGAATGATACCGAATCGTAAGTAAACCGTACGTACACCCTCGTCTGCGGCCTGGGATGCACGTTTTTCCCATTCCGTGACGACATTTGCGAGAAATCCGCTCCCTGGAGTGGTGGTGTCTTCGGTGAATATTTCTGTCATAGAATTACCGTAGTAACCTACTGCTGAAGCATTAACGAGTACTTTCGGTTTTTTCTTCAACTTTTTGACGAGTTCTAAGATACCTTCTGTTGCTTTAATTCGGCTTTCTAGAATGCTGCGTTTTCGCTCTTCGGTCCACCTCCCGCTATTCAAAGATTCTCCAGCCAAATTAACAATGGCATCAAGCTCATCTAATTGAGACTCAGGGGTGTATTCCGGCTTTAACCAGCCAATATATTTGATATTCGTTGTATCTTTATGTTTTTCTGGGCTGCGGGTCAATACGTAAACCTCATGACCTTCTAAAACCAGGTGTTTGGTCAACTGCTGACCAACAAATCCTGTACCGCCTGTTACTGCAATTTTCATCTAAGATTCCTCCTTTTATGAGGTTTGGTTAAATTTTACTTTAATTCGCCTGAAAATGCGATTCATACAAGTGTCCGGGGGATCGTTCATCATGATAAAATAAAGTAAGAGGTGATAAGTTTTGGCAAAAATCACGCGGATAACAACACAAAAGAAGAAAAAAGATCGTTTTAATATATTTTTAGACTTCGGACAGGGAGAGTCCTATGGTTTCAGTGTGTCCGAAGATATCCTCGTTAAGGAATCCCTTCACAAGGGGATGGAACTTGATGATGGTGAAATAAAAGCCCTGGTTGAAAAGGATGACTTACAAAAATCCTATACCCTTGCTATCCACTATTTAAGCTACCGAATGCGTTCGGAAAAAGAGATTCGGGATTACCTGGATAAAAAAGAAACCGATCCCGAACAAATTGATGTGATAGTTGCCCGGCTGTATAAAGAAAAATTATTGAATGATCAGAAATTTGCAAATTCACTGGTAAGAAGCAGAATCAACACATCAAGCAAGGGGCCGCTTATGATCAAAAAAGACCTGATTGAAAAAGGTGTTTCTGCTGCTAAAGCTGAGGAAGCACTTACGAATTATTCTTTTGAAGATCAATATGAGAAAGCAATGAAGTTTGCAGAGAAGAAACTGCGGTCAGGTGGCAAGAAATCCTTCCGGCAGCAGGTACAAAACCTCCAGCAGACATTAATGCAAAAGGGATTTACCAAGGATGTGGTCCAAGAAGTCATTGCCAACCTGCCAGAACAGGAGGAAGAAGATGCCGAATGGCAAGCAGTTGTTTATCAAGGAGAAAAAGTCCTGCGTAAATACGAACGAAAAGCAGAAGGTTTTGAACTGAAGCAGAAAGTGAAAGGCGCTCTCTATCGTAAAGGTTTCCAAATCGACGAAATCCAACGGTTCATAGAAGAAAATATAGTTGAAGAATAAAGTTTCCATGATGGAGCCTTATTTTATTGGGGGTTAATCAGCGGAAAAAGCAAGACTGGCAAGCCCCTGGAGAGGCTTGCCATTCATTCACTCCGTATGCTAGTGGTTTAAGGCCATGGTTCAACCTTAGATGAGTTTTTTACTTTCAAGGTCATCGATTGCTTCATAAACGTGGTCGACAACATGGGCGGCCTGCTTCTGAACTTCTGGATGAGCATTACTCATGGCATAGCTATGAGGAGCCAACTGAAACATCGGAATATCGTTGAAAGAATCCCCGATAACTGCAATTTGTTCAGACTTCAAGCCTGTTTGTTCAAACAGCGCCTGGAGACCGCTGGCTTTGTTGATCCCTTTCGGCACCAGATCTACACATGTTTCGTGTGAGACGAAACAATCAAGTTTCTGACTGTACTTTTCATCAATCCGTTTTTGCAGGGCCATCACATCTGGTTCTTTCCCATGCACGGTGATTTTCGATGCATCTACTTCAACCCCTAAAGCATCAGCCAATTCAGGATTAACCTGGATGTCATGAATCAATTGTTCCGAAATCATATCAATCCACTCGTTATGCTGATGGGTGAAGGTTTCCTCAGCTGTAGAGACAGTCGTCACCATCGGCTCCTTGACAATGTCGCGATAAACTTGACGCACCACCTCCGCGTCGAAGGTTTCAGCTAGGATATGTGAATTATCTGCTCCATAGACAAAAGCTCCATTTTGACTGATACGGTGACCTTTTTGTCCGATCCGTTCAAAAATGTCACTGATTTCATGATCCATCCTGCCTGAGGCGACAGCCAAATCCACTCCACGTTTAACCAGCCTATCAATTGCACTTATATCTTTTTCTTTTATAAAATGATTCATGCCAAGCAAAGTACCATCAAGGTCACTGACAAATAATTTAATCATTCGCGAATCTCCCTTCCATATGACACCATAGACAATAAACGATATTCTCGATATATTGTATACATTGAAAACGCTTCAAGGCAAAGCAAAACGACCTGGGGGAAATTGAATGAAGGGGGAAGGGCATGGACCAGCAAGTCATTATAGAGAAAGTGTTGAATAATAATGTTGTCATCGCGGAACATCCCACCTATAAAGAGGTGGTACTGATTGGAAAGGGCATCGGGTTCAACAGGAAAAAAGGTGCGTCTATTACATTTGATGAAGCCGATAAGACGTTTCTGCTTCGTGATGAGGAGCAGAAGGAGCAGTACGTAAACCTGCTGCCTTATGTAGAAGAAGACTTCATCGATTTTATGAATGACATTTTGCTGCATATCGAAAACAGAATGAATCAAAGCTTGAATGAGCATATCCATGTCGCGCTTACGGACCATATCGCTTTCGCTATCAACCGGGCCAAACAGGATATGCAGTTCAACAACCCTTTTTTATTCGAAATTGAAACACTTTATCCAAAAGAATACCAGGTGGCGATGGAAGTAGTAGAAATGATCAACAGTAAAGAAGGCATCGAATTTCCTGAAGGGGAAACAGGATTCATTGCTTTGCATATTCATAGCGCGGTGACAGACAAAACATTGAGTGATATTAATAAACATTACCAGCTTATTTCTCAAATGGTGGAAGTCATTGAAGAGTCACTGGAGGTTACTATTGATAAAAATAGTGTCGATTATCACCGACTGGTTCAGCATTTAAGACGTGCCATCGATCGGATACATGTAGGGGAAGAAGTCGGGGAAGAAAATCGTCTCGCGGAAATGTTGAAAACAGAATATCCATTATGCTATAATCTATCTTGGAAGTTGATAAAAGTGATGCAGAAACAATTAAATAAGCCAGTGGATGAATCAGAAGCGATTTATTTAACGATTCATCTGCAGCGATTAGTCAACCATAAAGCGTAATTATACGTGTTACTGATACGATCAGGCATGAGTATAAAAAGTTTTAAAGGTTTTCAATGGGGTAACTGTACCCTTTGAGGCCAAATAAAACTTTTTTGCTCATGCTTTTTTTATTACTTACAACGTCGATTCTATTGGCGTTTAAAATTTCAGGGAAAATGGAAGCGGTTTATTTCATTTTTCTGAAAAATTATATCCCATGACTAACTTATGGCTTCTGTATCACACTAAAACAAAAGGAGGAACTTTCCATGTTCAAAAATGCTTTTGGTACATTACAAAAAGTCGGTAAAGCATTGATGCTTCCGGTTGCGTTGCTGCCTGCTGCTGGTATTTTGCTGGCTTTCGGTACGACGTTCCAGCAGGAATCCTTTCTCGAACGTGTACCTGCGTTCGAAGCAAACTGGATTCAGGTTTTTTCACAAGTAATGGCATCCGCCGGTGACATCGTATTTGCCAACTTACCTCTGTTATTTGCCGTTGGTGTAGCCATCGGACTTGCAGGCGGAGATGGGGTAGCGGGTCTGGCTGCTATCATCGGTTATTTGATTATGAATGTAACTATGGGCGTATTGGGTCAAGTCGATGCAGATATGGCAGCCAATTCACCCGCTTATGCTGAAGTGCTTGGTACACCTACCCTGCAAACCGGTGTATTCGGAGGTATCATCGTCGGTATATTAGCAGCGTTTTTATACAATAAGTATTTTAATATCGAGCTGCCGCAATTCCTTGGTTTCTTTGCCGGTAAGCGGTTCGTCCCGATTGTCACAGCATTCTCAGCTGTATTCTTAGGTATTCTTATGCTATTCGTATGGCCGTTTGCTCAAGATGGATTAAATGCTTTATCCCACGTAATGCTTAATACAAATATCCATATTGCTGCCCTTGTTTTCGGTATCATTGAACGGTCATTGATTCCGTTCGGACTTCACCACATTTTCTATTCACCGTTCTGGTTCGAATTCGGATCCTATGTAACCGAAGCTGGAAACACGGTCCGTGGGGACCAGCAAATCTTCTTTGCTCAACTTCGTGATGGAGTAGAGTTTACTGCCGGTACATTCATGGTTGGTAAATTCCCATTCATGATGTTCGGTCTTCCGGCTGCAGCACTCGCGATTTATCATACAGCCCGACCGGAACGTAAGAAGATAGTCGGCGGTATCATGGCATCGGCTGCGTTAACTTCTTTCTTGACTGGTATCACGGAACCAATCGAGTTCTCATTCCTATTCGTAGCACCATTGCTGTTCGGTATCCATGCCATTTTCGCTGGTCTATCGTTCATGACGATGTCGCTATTGAATGTTAAAATTGGCCAAACCTTCTCCGGGGGGTTAATTGACTTCATCCTGTTCGGTATTTTACCTAACCGTACCGACTGGTGGTGGGTAATCATCGTAGGGCTGATCTTCTCTGTTATTTATTACTTTGGGTTCCGTTGGGCAATTCTTAAGTTCAACCTGGCAACTCCAGGTCGTGAAGACGATGAAGTAGATGCAGATGACGACAGTGAAATAGGGGATCTTCCATATGAAATCCTCGAGGCAATGGGCGGACAAGGGAACATCGCTCATCTGGATGCGTGCATCACACGGCTTCGCGTCTCTGTCAACGATAAAGGTGACGTTGATAAAAACCGACTGAAGAAGCTTGGAGCATCCGGTGTTATGGAAGTCGGAAATAATATTCAGGCAATCTTCGGGCCAAGATCGGATAGCTTGAGGGGACAAATGCAAGACATCATCAATGGAAAAGCGCCTCGTGCTGTCGCAGAAGATCGCTCGGAAGTTGCAGAGGAAGCAAAAGATGCAGAAGTACCTGTCGGCGGGAAAGATTTCAATTTTGTAAGTCCGCTGCAAGGGGAAATTATGCCAATCACTGAAGTACCGGACCAAGTGTTCTCTGGAAAAATGATGGGTGATGGGTTCGCTATCAACCCTAGCGATGGTAAAGTCGTTTCTCCTGTAAACGGTAAGATATTGAATGTATTCCCGACTAAGCACGCGATCGGAATCCAGGCTGAAAACGGAACAGAAATTCTGGTTCACATTGGAATCGATACGGTTAAGCTAAAAGGGGAAGGCTTCGAAGCGATGATTGAGGAAGGCGACGAAGTCAAGCAAGGACAAGAATTGATGAAAGTAGATTTGGATTATGTAAAAGACAATGCAACTTCAATCATTACTCCAGTCATCTTTACAAACTTGCAGGAAGGTCAGGAAGTAACGATTGCAAAACCAGGCGAAGTGCGTCATAATGACCCTGGTATCATTGAAATTAACTAAAAAAATCATATAAATGAGGAGAGATTCAAATGGTAGAACAAACAATGAAGATCACAGCAGCAGACGGACTACACGCTCGCCCGGCAACAGCAATGGTTCAGGTAGCAGGTCAATATCAATCAGATGTGAACCTGGAGTATAAAGACAAGTCCGTTAACTTAAAGTCCATCATGGGTGTTATGTCACTTGGAATCCCTAACGATGCAGAGATTAAATTGACTGCGGATGGCGAAGACGAAAAAGAAGCACTGGAAGCAGTAGTAAACAAAGTGAAAGAAGAAGGACTTGGAGAGTAATTATTATAATAGGAAAGCTGCTGACCTCTTAACTGAGGTTCAGCAGCTTTTTTTTGCTTTTAGGAATCGACTTTAATCTCTTTACGGCGATCGTCTTCCGTGAAAATTTTGTCAGCAACGCCTTCAGGACCTTTCAGACGAGAAGGATCAGAAACGTGGTCGCTTTCTGACCAGAATGGCGTGTTCATGCCACCCATATAGACAGCTGTCGCTGATATCGGCTGGTCTTCCCATTCTTTCTGAAGGCTTTCTGTGAAACCGCGGACTGCGAATTTGCTGGCACAATAGACCGACTCATTCACTTTACCACGGAGCCCCGCAGTGGAAATGATATTCAGGACTCTGCCTTCCGATTCTTTTAGTAGTGGAAGAGCTTCCTGCGTCATCAGTATTGTGCCTTTTACATTGGTATCCAGCATTGTATCTATATCTGCTTCCTTCAATGTTGATAATTCACCAAAAATTCCAATGCCGGCATTATTAATCAATACATCAATCCGGTTCAATTGGCGAATCGCTTCTCTAACGGATGCAGGCTCTGTGACATCACAAATATAGGATTCAGCTGCTCCGCCTTCCTTAAGTATTTCAGTTCGAACCAGGGATAATTTGCGTTCCGTTCTCCCCAGCAGGATAACTTCGTAACCTTCTTCGGCATAACGGTGCGCTAATGCTCTGCCTAATCCAGTACCGCCCCCGGTAATTACAGCTTTTCCCACATGAATTCCCCTTTCCTCAATGTTCCTCATTTCCATTGTGACGAATGCTTGTTAAAATGTAAATGGATAACCATAGGAGGGAATATAATGGAACGCAGATATAGTGATATGTCCATCGAGGAATTACGCCGGGAAATCGGCGAGTTGACGGATAAGGCAAGAAAGGCAGAACAAATGGGAATGGTGAATGAGTACGCTGTTTATGAGCGAAAGATCATTATGGCAAAATCTTATATGCTGAACCCGGCTGATTTCAAGCCAGGAGAGGAATACCAGATCGAAGGAGATCCAGCACATAACTTCAGGATCGTATACATGAACGGCACATTTGCCTGGGGATACCGTGTGAACGATCAAGGGGTAAAGGTTAGTGAAGAGGAAGAAGAAGCACTGCCGATTTCCATGCTTGGCAAAAAAATGAATTAATTTAAAAAGCGCGCCTGGATTGAGGCGCGCTTTATTACTGGAAGTCAGGCACGTTTATTCATCTGTACTTCCGTGATGATTTCGGATTGCGTCTGCTGTGTTTCACCATTTACCTGGTGAGCAGCATGCTTCGGGTTGGCTCGAGGAGAATCGAACGGGTCGCTGTACAAATTATCAAAGAAACCTTTTTGAGGTTTCCGTCCTTTTTTTCTACCCATTATATTTCACCCTTCCCTTCGTCCAGCCTGTGTGAAGAGCGGGCCATACGCTCTTTCGGATGAGTGTTTATCGAACCATCGGCCCGTTTGGAAGCAAATTCCGCTTTAGCCCTTGGTTCTCCGTTCATTTTCTTTTCTGGAAAGCCAACAGTTTTATTTCGCATTTTTTAGCCTCCTATAGCATCAAATCATGATGCAAGTATAGTTTATGTAAATTCAAAACAGCTATGTGTTACAATGAGGAAGTAATGATTGGGAACATATGAGGTGACAAAAATGGAAGAAATTTTTCAGCGTCTTGCTGATCAGTTATATGAAAAGAACCCGTCGTTATCGATTGATGAAGCGCGCACTTGGGTTGAGCTTTTATGGGAAGATTTTGAAGTGACAAGAGCGAAGGCGGGGCATGAATACCAGGGTAAGCAATTGACCGAGCAGATTGTGACGCAATGGATCAACCATTATGGGGCGAAACTGCATGAATTTTCTGCTAACAATCCTAAATATAAAGATATGCTTACCAGGAAAAGGCCTTTGAATTGAATAAAATAAGAGGCTGGTTCCTATCGGTGTCTCCCCTGATCAAAGGGTAGGCACCACTAGGAGTCAGCCTCTTCTTCATGAATCCACTGGAACAGGATCCAGTTTACTTTTCAGTTTTTCTTCTGTAAATACCCATCCTGTATAAGAATTCATAATTTCCAAAGTGGAATCATCGATTTGAGCTACCGCAACAAATGGATATCTTCCACGTGAACGATAACGTAAATCAATAAATCGCACTTCGGTGTGCTCATTGTAATAAGTGATTTCCCAACGATATACCGGGGAGAATGACAGGAAAGCTTTGATGTTATGATCTTCCATAGCTCTTTTCATAATCGGGTCATCTTCCGGAATGGTTTGCCGCGGAAATTCATCTAAAATGATGATATGCGCATTCTCCGCCTTTCCCACATAATAATGTTCATTTGTGGTAATGGCGATCCGCCAGTTATTTTGTTTCATGGTCGGTGAAGTAGCAATTTGCTCAACATTTTCAAAGTGTTCATGGACAAGTCTGACCATCTCCCGTTTGTCAAAGTAACGTTTTACATAGTAGAGAGCGATCACAAAGTAGATGATCAGCCAAGTTAACCCAGGGTTAGCTCCAAGGTTCCAGGCTACGATACCGGCGATATGCATTAAAAAGATGTAAAGGTCGAAGGTATTAATGAAGCCGTATGCAACCCATCGTTTTGTAAACGGACGATAGGCTTGCGTTCCGTAGGCATTGAATACATCGACGAACACGTGCAAAATCACTGCTAAGAAAGTCCAGAGCCATAAATGAAGGAAACTGACCTCTGGAACGAAAGCATATATGACACCGGATAATGCAAGGCCCCAAAAGATAACCGCTGGTATCGAATGGGTAATGCCCCGATGGTTCCGAATATAAACGGCGTTATTTTTTAATTTTAGTATCGTATCGAAATCAGGCGCCTGGGATCCGACCATGGTACCGACAAGTACGGCATTGAACAAGGCAGGGTCATTCTGAACTACTGGATCAAGCGTAGCCAGCCCTCCCAGGGCGACTCCCATGACAACATGAGTACCGGTATCCATCCAGATACCTCCTTTATGGACTTCTTGGTGGATTTCATTGATATATACGAACTGGGAGTAATACTATTTCCCTTACTACTATAAGCTTTTTGATTTAATTGTATCATGAAAGGTGAATCACAATGAAAAATAAACAAGCACGAATTTATGGCATTTTATCTGGGTTTAACCGAACGGAATTTCAGCATGATTTGATCAATTGGTTTAAACAGGAACAGCGTGCCCTTCCATGGCGAGATAATCAGGACCCTTATCGAGTATGGGTATCTGAAATCATGCTCCAACAGACTAAAGTCGATACGGTCATCCCTTATTTTCATCGTTTTATTGAAAAATTCCCAACACCTGAAAGACTTGCTGAAGCGGACGAACAGGAAGTGTTGAAAGCGTGGGAAGGTCTAGGTTACTATTCCCGTGCTCGCAATCTGCAAAACGCCATTCGTGAAGTCGTCAGTGAATATGGTGGGAAAGTTCCGGAAGAAGCCGATGAATTAGGTTCCCTCAAAGGGGTTGGTCCATATACAAAAGGGGCCATTTTAAGTATTGCTTATGATAAACCGGAACCTGCTGTTGATGGTAATGTCATGCGTGTCATGTCGCGTATTTTATATCTCGAAGATGACATTGCGAAGCAGGGTACCAAAAAAGTGTTCGAGTCTCTCATCCGAGAGGTGATATCAACGGAAGATCCATCGTCTTTCAATCAGGGGTTAATGGAGCTTGGTGCGCTGGTCTGTACTCCGAAATCTCCAAGTTGTATGTTATGTCCGGTACAAGAGCATTGCCGTGCATTCCATGAGGGAGTCGAGCAAGAGCTTCCGATAAAAACAAAAACGAAAAAACAAAAACGAGTTCCCTATGCGGCCATGATAGTTACTAATGATGAAGGTAAAGTTTTAATCCAGCAAAGGCCTGCAGATGGTCTGCTTGCAAATTTATGGGAGTTTCCGATGGTTCCCCTTGCCGATATTGATCGTAACCATCTCGTACATTGGTTTTATGGGGAGTATGGAATCAAAATTAAACAAGAAGAATCCTTAGATAAGATAAAACATGTCTTTTCCCACCTTATTTGGGAGCTGGAAGTGATCCCTGGCGTAATCGAAGCGGGAGAATTGGACCACCCACGAGCCAGGTTTGTTTCTCTGAAGGAATTGGAATCTTATCCGTTTCCAGTTTCCCATCAGAAAATAGCGAAACATGTACAATAAAAAGTTCCAGCCCCATCAGGGTGCTGGAGCTTTTTTCACTTTAAGAAAGTTTCATGCAGCGAACACAAGGGAAGCCGCAATAAAACTATTTTAACGGATTACAAAGGAGCAATCGTTGTCGAACGGACGCTCCTGTGATATTCAGGAATATCTTCTATGTGATAGGCGAGCCCGCCACGATTTACAATTTCTTCGTTGATCTCCCTTAGAATCGTTGTGCCTTCTTGATTCAAATAAGGGGCAATTTGAGACAAAGAATAGTGGAAGAAACGCAGTTCTTCATTTTTCCAATCCTGTTTGCTGGTCATGGTCAGCTCGCTCATATCCCGGCCTGTATACATCTTTTTCGCCTCCTCCTTTAATAGTGTGGAAAAAATCCTGCACCTTATTCAAAAATGGTTAAACATGGAATTTTATTTTTTTGGATAATGACATTTCAATTTGGGCATTCTAATTCTTGCGGAGGTGATAAAGATGGCTAAAAAACAACAAAACCAACAAAACCCAAGCAAAACTAATGCTGCAGAAGTAAGACAGCAAAACCAGCAAGCTGCTCAAAAAGGTCAGCAGCAACAACAATATGGTGCTGAATTTGCTGCAGAGACTGACGCACAAGAAGTTCGTCAACAAAACCAAAAGTCTCAAGCTAAAAAGAAATAACGAAGATCCCCCGAATCTTCTAAACGAATAGCAGACAAAAGCAGCTGCTGAAAAAGACAGACCGTGCTTCTTTTCCAATTGGAAGAAGCAACGGTCTGTTTTATTTATGCTGACTCCGAGGCTAAGACTGTAATATTTTCAATTACTGACAGTTATCGTTATAATGGTTAGAGTAGATAAAATCGGTGGTTATTATGACGTTAGGGAAGGGAGATCTTATGCCTGCACCAGAACCAGGACAATCGGTCCAAATACAGAGCTATAAACATAACGGTAAGCTGCACAGGATATGGGACAGCACGACGATATTAAAAGGAACAAGAAATGTTGTCATTGGAGCGAATGATCGGACGATCGTAACAGAAAGTGATGGGCGGACGTGGATGACAAGGGAGCCGGCAATCTGTTATTTCCATTCCAAACATTGGTTTAACATCATCGGTATGCTTCGCAATGATGGCGTATACTATTACTGTAATATCAGTTCTCCTTTTGTATATGATGAAGAAGGGTTGAAATACATTGACTATGATTTAGATGTCAAAGTATATCCGGATATGACGTTTACGCTGCTGGATGAAGACGAGTATGAGCAGCATAAACGGGAAATGAATTACCCGAAGGTACTTGATCGTATTTTGCATAACAACGTAGACACACTCATACGCTGGGTCAGACAGCGCAAGGGCCCGTTTTCCCCAGAATTCATTGATCAATGGTACGAACGCTATTTGACATATCGCTAAGTAAAATGAAACTGCCGCGCCGCTGCATGTGTGCGCGGCCTTCCTTTTTACCCAGGCAGGTGCTTTTGCATAAAGAAAGAGGTGACAGCTGTGGACAGCATCAAACGATATTTATCCTTTGTGAAACCTTATAAAGGCAAAATTATTTTAACTATATTAATTGGTATCATTAAATTTTCTATTCCTCTTTTAATGCCGTTGATTATTAAATATGTCATCGATGATATTATCGGAGGAGATATGACGCAGAGCGAACAGTTCAATCAGTTATTCTGGCTGATGGGCGGTGCCTTTTTAGTGTTTTTTGTGTTGCGGCCGCCGGTTGAGTATATCCGGCAGTATCTTGCCCAGTGGATTGGCAGCAAAATCCTCTATGATGTACGTGATAAGCTTTTTGATCATATTCAAAAGCTGAGCCTGCGGTTTTATTCCCGTTCGAAAACAGGGGAGATTATTTCCCGTGTCATTCATGACGTCGAACAGACGAAAACCTTCGTCATTACCGGCCTTATGAATATCTGGCTGGATATGTTCACGATTGTGATCGCAATTATCATCATGCTGAACATGGACATTTGGCTGACACTCGTAGCTATATCGTTATTCCCACTATATGGACTTGCGGTGAAGTTCTTTTATGTTAAATTACGCCGCCTGACAAGAGAACGTTCCCAGGCGCTGGCAGAAGTACAAGGCCACCTTCATGAGCGGGTGCAGGGCATGCCGGTGATCCGCAGTTTTGCGCTTGAAGATCATGAGCAGCAGCAATTCGATGTTCAGAACTCAAACTTTCTTGATAAAGCTCTTAAGCATACGAACTGGAATGCTTACACCTATTCGGTCACTAATACCATTACTGACCTGGCTCCATTGCTTGTCATTACGTTTGCCGGTTATCAGGTGATCACAGGTAACCTGACTGTAGGTACACTGGTAGCATTCACAGGCTATATGGACCGCGTCTATAACCCGCTTCGCCGGTTAGTGAACTCCTCGACAGTTCTGACCCAGTCGATTGCATCGATGGACCGTGTCTTTGAATTCATGGATGAAAAATATGATATCCAGGATAAAAAGGATGCTAAGGAACTGACCCATGTCGATGGGGATGTCACTTTTGATAATGTTTCTTTCCGGTATGAAGATGAAGAATCACTCGTACTCAAGAATTTATCTCTTGATGTCAAGCACGGAGAAACGATAGCCTTTGTTGGAATGAGTGGCGGTGGTAAATCTACACTGATCAGTTTGATTCCAAGGTTCTATGATGTGGAGGAAGGAAGAATTCTGATTGACGGACAGGATATCCGCGACGTCAAAGCCCGCACATTGAGAGATAAAATCGGTATGGTATTACAGGACAATATTTTATTCAGTGAATCGATTGCCATGAATATTAAAATGGGCAACCCGGATGCTACGGATGAAGAAATGATTGAGGCCGCTAAAGCTGCTAATGCTCATGACTTTATTACAGAGCTCCCGAACGGCTACCATACGATGGTCGGAGAGAGGGGAGTCAAGCTTTCCGGTGGCCAGAAACAGCGGGTGGCTATTGCCCGGGTATTTTTAAAGAACCCACCGCTGCTGATACTGGATGAAGCGACGTCCGCGCTTGATTTGGAGAGTGAGCATTTAATTCAGGAAGCATTAGAAAAACTGGCTTCCGACCGGACGACATTCATCGTAGCCCACAGGCTATCGACAATTACACACGCAGACCGTATTGTGCTGGTGGAAAATGGGCAGATCAAAGAAACCGGCACCCACGAAGAGTTGATGGGACTGCGCGGTGGATACTATGATTTATATCAAGTTCAGGAATTAGACGATAGTAAAACGGAATATATGGGAACGTAGAAGAGAGGGAGGACCCCTCTCTTTTTTATTGAACGTACCTATAAAAGGAGGATGAATGGTGAAGGTTGTAGTTACCGGAGATACGCATATGCCGAAAAAAGGAAAACAGTTACCGGATCACCTGGTGACAGAACTTTCTTCGGCAGACCTGATTATCCATACGGGGGATTGGCAGTCACTTGATGTCTACAATGCACTCCGTGAATACGGAGAAGTGAAGGGTGTATACGGAAATGTTGACGGAGAAGAAATTAAAAGTCATTTTTCATGCAAAGAGATCCTACAATTAAACGAGTATAAGGTAGGTCTTGTGCATGGAGATGGGGAGGGAAAAACAACAGAAAAACGAGCGTTAGAAGCCTTCGAAGGAGAAGAACTTGATATACTTATTTTTGGTCATTCCCATATTCCTATGTTGCGCTATTTCAAGAAGCTTTTACTATTTAATCCTGGATCTCCGACAGATAAGCGAAGACTCCCGTACTACTCTTTTGGAATACTTACAAGCGATGAAGGAATCAGGGCAGAGCATGTGTTTTTTAATTAAAACAGCTAAGCTGAGTGTTAATTTTATAGTTTAGCACCCATTTGCTGAAGACTCAATTTCAAGATAGTGTGTCCGTTGTGGTTGTGAGCGTTTGGAGGTCCGGAAAATCACTCGCTTTCCGTGGGCATGTGGTGAGCTTCCTCAGGCTTCGCCTTGCGGGATCTCACCGATCATGTTCATTCCACAGGAGTCTCGCAATTTCCCGGCCCTCCTTGCGTTTATGAGAGAAACGGAAACATCGGTAGATCGTTCTTCAAACAAAGAGTGAGCTTCTTATGAAATAAAAAATCGTTTATGCACCTTTAACATAGAGGTAACGCGGGTAAAAATAGTTGTGATGGATAACAATACCTATATTGTGAACTTTTTGTGTCAATTGTTCGAACAATTTGTTACAATACTAATAAGAAGAATACGCTTACATGAAAACCAGACATTATGAGGAGTTGATCTCTAAATGGGTATTATCCTAATGTTCATGCTGCTTGCATCGATAACGCCTTTCTTATTCTTACAATTAAAAAAGACGGTTTTAGCCCTTGTACAGACAATTTTGCTTGTTGGTATGTGGCTGTACTTTTTCGAAGTAGCCTTCCAAACGGCACCGGCGGCATTTTCTATCTCATGGCTCATGTTCTATGCAAGTTTGTTTGTAGCAGAAGTGGGCTGGGTAATGTTCATCATTCGTATGGTCAAGACTTCAGGCGTGGCACAAGAGAGTTATCAATAAACTTAAAAAAGCCCTCATACCTGGTGAATCAGGTATGAGGGCTTTTCGTTTACTTTAAATGTTCTTGTACGTGCAATAATTGAATAACAGCCTGAGAGAAGGCTAGTATGGTTATCAATCCTAAAAGAATTTTAGGGGAATAATCAGCGTAAAACATTCCCCACAGGGAGAAGGCCGTCAAAATAATACAAAGGATAAACCCGAAAACGGGTTTCCAAGGCAATGCCATGGGGGCTTCGTAGTTTTTTAGCTCTTTTTGGTTATTCATACCTTTTCACCACCTGTGGTTAATGTCCGCTGTGTTCTTCCTGTTGCTCTTCTTGTTGATGGCTTCCACCATCATCATGGTCATGGGTGAAGCCGAACGACATTGTGAATAGTGACCCGGCTACGATAATAGCTGCCAGCACGAAACCGTGGAACATCATATTCCATGGTACATGGCCGCCGCCGCTTTCTCGTTCTGTCATATGCATGAACATAAATAACTGGATTCCTGCCTGGATAACGGCGAGCGTCATAATGCCAGCGACGATCCATTTAACAGGCAGGTCAGACCCAAGTGCGGCCCAGGCAGCAAGCAATGTCAAAACAATGGACAATACAAATCCGATAATATGGTTGATGGGAAAACGTTTTGAATGCTCTGCCATATTAAACCACCATCCCAATCAAATAGACACTAGTGAAAATGAATATCCAGATGACATCAAGGAAATGCCAGTACAGACTGATAATAAAGACTTTCCTGCTTGTTACTGTAGTCAAACCGCGTTTGGCCAGTTGAATCAAGAGTAACACTGCCCAGCCGATACCTAATGTCACGTGGACTCCATGGGTGCCAGCTAGTGTATAGAAGGCTGACCAGAAAGCGCTGGACTGCAGCGTGGCACCTTCATGGGAGTAATGAACAAACTCATATATTTCAAACCCTAGAAAACCAAGTCCAAGTATCAGGGTAATAATCAGCCATGTCATCAGACCTTTCACAGATCCTCTGCGCATATGATGAATAGCTATCCCGCAAGTGAAACTACTTGTAAGCAAAAGGAAAGTCATAACAAGTACGATCCCTGGTTCAAACAACTCACCTGGTACTGGTGCATCTGCTGTCCGCCCGTATAGCACCGCATAAGTAGCGAATAATGTGGAGAATAACACTACTTCTGCAGCCAGGAATATCCAAAAGCCGAGAATGCTCATTCGTCCTTCCTGTGTGCGATATTCTAATGGACCGGATTTCAATTCATGTGCGCTCATGTTATAACCCCCTTGCTTCGCGTTCAATGCGCTTAATTTCATCTACTTCAACATGATAACCCTCGTCATAATCAAATGAGCGTATTCCCATCATGATCAGGACACCGACAAGCCCGATCACTGCCAGGGTAATCCATTCAAATATCAGAGCGAAACTGGCAAAAGCAGCGATGGCCATCATGATAATCGGCTGCCCTGTATTGCTTGGCATATGAATCGGCTCGAGTTTTTCTTCCTCGAAAGTTGTTTCGCCTTTTTCCTTCATGTCTAAGAAAGCATCGTACTTATCTGCATGAGGTACAGTAGCGAAATTATAGAACGGTACAGGTGTCGGTGTCGCCCATTCAAGGGTTCTTCCATCCCAGGAATCCCCAGTTTTTTCGCGTTCGCTGTTCCTGTAGCTGTAGTAGATATTGAATACGAATATAGCGAATCCAACTCCCATTCCAAATGCACCGACTGTTGAGATGACATTTAACGGCATCCACTCTGGAATGATATAGAAGACACGGCGCGGCATTCCGTCTAAACCAACGAAATATTGCGGGAAGAAGGTAACATGGAATCCGATGACGAAGAACCAGAATGCCAGTTTCCCGATCCGTTCATTTAGCTTGTGCCCAAACATTTTCGGATACCAGTATTCCAGCCCCGCAAAACAAGCAAAAACTGTTCCGGCAATCAATACATAATGGAAGTGGGCAATTAGGAAATACGAGTTGTGAAATTGATAGTCAGCTGCTGCCATACCGAGCATGACCCCGGTGACACCACCGAGAACAAAACTCGGAATGAATGCGAGCGACCACATCATTGGTGTGGTGAACTCTATTTTTGATTTATACAGCGTTGCCAGCCAGTTAAAGATCTTCACTCCAGTAGGTACAGCAATCAACATCGTTGATACTGAGAATACAGAGTTAACGAAAGCTCCGGAACCCATAGTAAAGAAATGGTGTACCCAGACAAGGAAACTTAATCCGGCAATCAAAATCATCGACCAGACCATGGCATGATACCCGAACAATCGCTTACGTGCAAAGGTCGCGATTACTTCAGAAAAGATACCAAATGCCGGTAATATGACGATGTAAACTTCCGGGTGGCCCCACATCCAGAATAAGTTGGCCCACATCATCGGCATCCCTTCACCGGTTACTGTAAAGAACTGGGAACCGAAAATACGGTCGATTGTTAGCAGTGCTAAAGCAACTGTCAAAATCGGAAAGGCAAAAATAATAATGAAACAAGTGACTAGTGTAGACCAGGTGAAAATTGGCATTTTGAACAATTTCATTCCTGGTGCACGCATTTTAAGAATCGTCACCATCAAATTAATCCCTGTCGCCAGCGTACCAATACCCGAAAGCTGTAGGCCCATCAAGTAAAAGTTTTGTCCTGGTCCAGGACTCATAGCTGCCCCTGATAATGGTGTGTAACTTGTCCAGCCGGCGTCAGGAGAACCACCAATAACAAATGATATATTGAACAACATGGCTCCAAAAAAGAACGACCAGAAGCTCAAGGCGTTGACAAAAGGAAACGCGAAATCACGAGCCCCGATTTGCAGCGGAACAATGATATTCATTAATCCAATCAAGAAAGGCATAGCCATAAAGATAATCATGATCGTTCCGTGAGTCGTAAAGATTTCATCATAGTGCTGGGCGTTCAGGAAGTTCATATTTGGAAACGCCAGCTGTATTCGCATCATAAGGGCATCCATGCCCCCACGGAATAACATCGCTAACGCACTTAAAATATACATAATACCGATTTTTTTATGATCAACGGTTGTCAGCCACTCACGCCATAGCCATCCCCACCTTTTAAAATAGGTGAGTAGAAAAATGACGGCACTGGTAACCAATACAATGGAAACCATTCCACCGTATACGAGTGGTTCACCGGTTACGAAAAATTCATCTAACTTCATAGATGTTCACCTGCTTTCTCTGATAACTATTCATGCTTGTCATCACCTTTAATTTCGTTTTCCAGATGTAATAGTTCCTGGTAGGCATCTCGATGACGTTTAATCGCATAGTCGCGCCCATCATTCGTACCATGGTCTACCCACTCCAGATGCGTATTGGAAAATACCATCTGCTCGTCCATGACACTAGGCGCAAGCAGTTTGTCATATTCTTCCTGGGTCAGTTCAGGTGCCTCGTCCTGGGTTTCTTGTACCCAATCATTAAACTCTTCTTCCTCTTGGGCGTGAACCTTAAATGTCTGTTCCGTAAAGCCTTCTCCATTGAAGTTTCCATTACGGCCGTCGTAGGTGCCAGGCTCATCTGCCTGCAGGTACAGGGTGTTTTCCATCCCGGCCATATTATATTTCTGGCCGCCCAGTTGCGGAATCCATAACGCTGCCATGGAATCTGCTGATGATAGTCGGAACTCAATCGCCCGATCCGTTGGGATATGAAGATAATTCACTGTCTCAATATCCTGTTCCGGATAACTGAAGAACCATTTCCAGTCTGCTGATGTAGCATAAATGACCAGTGGCTCTTTATCCGATGATGATTCCGGGGGTTTTTCTAAATCGAATAAGGTTGTAACTGTTGGTACAGATAAGATAATAACGATAATGAGAGGTATAACTGTCCAGACTATTTCAATTGCCGTATTACCATGCAGGTCAGGGTCATAATCTTTATCGTTTCGGCCAGGCCGATTACGGTACTTGATAACCATAAATGCGAACAGAGCAAAGACGACAACTACAATCCCGAGCATAAACCAAAGGGAAAATACGATCAGATCTTTTTGGCTTTGTCCGACAGGTCCTTTTGGGTCAAGGACTGTCAATTCACTGCAGCCGCTCAACAAAAAGACTAAACTCAGCGGAAGCAATGCCAGCCATTTTTGCAAATGGGGTCTTTTATGTCTCATGAAGCCAAACACTCCTATCAATCTATTATTTCTACTGTGTAAATAGTGAAAACTAATAATACGTGAAGTGAATTATAGCACCCTAATAACCTTTTTCGTGAGGATTAACTAATTTGTAATTGAATGTTCAATTTTTTGTGGAATTTTCGACACAAAATGTTCAAACCTTAAGGGAATATTAGAAATAGTGGGAGAAAAAGGAAGGATTTAAGGAAAAAGAGAGGACGGGACTGAATTGTCACTAATTACAAAAGACGAGCACATTCTTTTTAACCGGTACACGTTCATAAAGAAAAAAGCTGCCGAGATGTTCTCGCCAGCCTGTTCACATTTATTATCGGGCTCGTTTTTGTTCAAACATACTTCGGTGACTTTCATAATGAAATCGTTGATAGCTTTTAATAATGCGCTTCAAGTGTTCCAGGTGGTAATGGTACTCCATTAGCTGAGCAGCCAATGGGAGGAAAATCAGTTTATCATGGTCATGATCATCTTCATAGATATGGATCAGCTGTTCCACCAGCTTAGGAATATCAGGAGTTTCTGACTCTCTTAGAGATTCCTTATGGGTTTTACGGATACGCCCCATCAGGCTAAGCATCAGTTTTTCATGGGCGTGAATAACCTTATCCAGTTCGGAGACCAGCACTTCCTGAAAGTCTTTAGGGATATGGTCGATATCACCTTCAAGACGATGGAATGCTTTCAATACATCGTATGATTTCTTCGTTGTTGCAATCAGCTGCCGGAATAGTACCATTTTGCGTGCTTTTGTAAATCTGTTTTTTCTTAAGTAGGTACGTTCTTCTTTATACAGCAGATAAGTTTGGTCGATATAGCGCAATTCGTCCTGCAGTCTATTCATTTCTGTCTTTAAGGCTGGCTCGTCTGATAAATGATGGGTAGTAACCCGCAGCCATTGCAGAATATCGCTCGTGTTGCGATCGATTTGCCGGAACAGATTGGTTTCATATTTAGGAGGTACAAATGCCAGGTTTACAACAAATGCAGACAATATACCAATCATCAAGGAAACGATGCGTGCACCCGCATATGGCAGGAAGGCCATATCGGTCGGCTCCATTAACACCACCACTGCCACTAACGCAAAGATAATCGTATTCTCATTCATTTTCAATTTCATATTAAGAGCGATGACCACGATGATGGAAAAACCAACGATAAATGGGCTGTCCCCTAAGGTATAGACAGTAATTATAGCGACAGCGGCCGCAATGATATTCGCTTGTATTTGTTCAATAACAGTTTGAAACGAACGATAAATAGAGGGCTGGATTGAAAAAAGGGCAGCAATTGCTGCGATCACCTCATTAGTCAGCTCAAATAAAGAAGCGACATAAATCGCTACTGCCACAGCAAGCCCAGTCTTCATCATTCTGGCACCCAGCTTCATCGGCATCACCTTTCTAAACTACTGCTTCTTTATTACCACCTTAAGGTATTTAATGAAGAAAGTGAAACAAAAAGGTGAGCGTATGAGAGGCAAGGTAATTATAAAAAAGAAAGACTTTTGCATGGAATGCAAAAGTCAGGAGTGTTTCAGCACGGAGTTGAAACAATATGAAAAGGGAAGGAAATGAACAATTCTCGCGCAAATCGTGAGAATTTTCAGGAATATAATATTATATTATCATAATCATACTTTCTTAGCAATCACTCTTCTTTTAGTATTTAGCTAATGCCTCTTAGTGGAGAAAAATTTAAAATATCACATAACCATGCTTATTACTGGCAGGAGATAATAGAAGAGCCCTCCGCTTTTTTATACAGAGGGCTTAAAAGATTAATCGTTTGCCATCGTTTTAAAAGTTTCTTCTACAGCCGTAAGTGTCTTATCAATATCTTCATCTGTATGGGCTGTAGTCAGGAACCATGCTTCATATTTGGATGGTGCAAGGTTGATACCTTGATTAAGCATCAATTTGAAAAAGCGCGCGAACATTTCGCCGTCTGTGTTTTCTGCCTGCTCATAGTTTTCCACTTGTCCGGTTGTGAAGTAAACAGTCAGTGCACCTTTGAGACGATTGATAGTTACAGGGATATTGTATTTTACAGCACTGCGTCCTATCCCTTCTTCCAGCTTGGCACCTAATCGATCCAGTTCTTCATACACACCTTCTTCCTGCAATACTTCCAGACAGGCGATCCCTGCTGACATAGAAGCAGGGTTTCCGGCCATAGTACCAGCCTGATAGGCAGGACCAAGAGGAGCGACTTGCTCCATGATATCCGCGCGGCCGCCATAAGCTCCAATTGGGAGGCCGCCGCCGATGATTTTCCCCATAGCGGTCATATCAGGCTCAACTCCTACCAGTTGCTGCGCACTTCCATAAGCAAAACGGAAAGCAGTGATTACCTCATCATAAATTACTAATGCTCCTGCTTGATGTGCCAGTTCGTTCACTTGTTGCAGGAAGCCGGGCTTCGGTTCGACAATCCCAAAATTCCCGACAATCGGTTCAACTAAAACGCCAGCGATTTCATCCCCCCAATGTTCCAGTGCTTGCTTGAATGGTTCGATATCATTGAAAGGAACGGTGATCACATCTGCTGCGATAGAAGCTGGCACCCCGGCTGAATCAGGAGTTCCCAACGTGGAAGGACCTGAACCTGCAGCTACCAGTACCAAGTCGGAATGGCCATGATAACAGCCAGCGAATTTAATGATTTTATTACGGCCGGTGTATGCCCTTGCTACACGAATCGTCGTCATTACTGCTTCGGTACCTGAGTTCACAAACCTGACCTTATCCATAGAAGTAATCGCTTCTTTTAATTTACGTGCGAATTGATTCTCTAAAGAGGTTGGTGTGCCATATAGGACGCCATTTTGGGCAGCTGTGGTGATTGCCTTCGTAATATGGGGGTGTGCGTGCCCGGTGATGATGGGGCCATAAGCGCCAAGGTAATCGATATATTTATTGCCATCCACATCCCAGAAATAAGCGCCTTCTGCACGTTCCATGTAAATCGGTGTGCCGCCGCCGACACCTTTGAAAGAACGAGAAGGAGAATTTACTCCTCCGACAATATGGTGTAATGCTTCTTCATGTAACTGTTCTGATTTTGAAAAGTTCATCGTAAACCTCCCTGAAATAATTCGTTTATCATTGTAGCATGGGATGGCGAATGTCGATAGCAGTAACCAGAACGTATGTAAAAAGACTACCCGGTATGATGGAGCGAACGGGTAGTCTTCCTGAGAATTGAGTTAACTTATTTGATTTTAGTATACATATGCTGCGCCAACGATAATCAAAAGGATGAACAACACTACAATCAACGCAAAGCCATTGTTGTAACCTCTGTAACCCATTCCTTCCACCCCCTTTTGCGCGTTTACAATATATTATGAAAAGGGGGACGAATTGGGATGTGTGTTCATCCCTGGTATGGCGGGGAGAGCGGGTCATTTCGGGTTGAACTTATATCCTTTGCCACGGACGGTTTGGATGGCGTTTTCTAATCCGATCTGGGATAACTTCCTTCGCAACCTCGTCATGTTGACGGATAATGTATTATCATCCAACTCTCCAATGTTGTTAGTCAGCAGCTGTAATAGATACTGACGTGTTAGTAGCTGAGAGGGACGTTCTATAAATGCTTTCATGAGGAAATATTCTTTTCTAGTCAGGGACTGCTTTACCCCCTGGTAGTCAATCTCCATGGGACGCAGTTTCAGCTCGCTCCCTTTGTCACTTGCATAAACTCTCTTTAAGGTCCGTTCTATTACAGCCTGCAAAGGAATGGCGTTCAAGGGTTTACTCAAATAACCATCTGCGCCATTTTCTAATGCAATTACTTGTGACATCTTATAAGAGGAATCCGGCATCAATAATATGGGGCACTTGCCTAGGGCTCGTATTTCTCTGGACCAAAAGAGGCCATCAAATGCAGGGGTCCCAACCGCTATTAAAACAAGGTGAGGTTCATAAGCGGTGAACTCAGCCGGAATTTTATCATAATCGTTGGCAAGAAATGGCTGATAGCCGCTTTCTTTTAACGTTTTGACAAGGAAAGAAGCGACTTGCTCATTATTTTCTATAATATATATACGTTTCACGTTCCGTCACCTCTTGTACCTCTGTTTAATTTAAGTATAATGCTACTGGTAATAAATAGCTATTCACGTGATTGGTATTGCCTATACCTTTTATCGGTCCTGAAGCTTCATTATTTAGAAGAATATGTAAATGTTTTCGTCGCGTTAAACTACGTATAGGGGAGCGGGGGAACCGCATAAAGTTTAAGAGGCAGTATTCCAAAGGGTGGGGAGTAGCTATATATGGTCGAAATAGTTATATTGCTGTTCATCGTATTACTCATCATAGTCAGTTTGACATCGTTTTTTCGTGAACTTATTTCAGACAACCATCATTTTTCATTGACTGTGTTTACCGGCCTGCTGGTTTTATATCTCATCGTCATGACTGGCTTCGGAATCATTTATTTTCTTCTATCTATGAACGGCATTCCTTTGTTAGCGGGAGGCGGCCTACAGCAGGAAGCTTTACTTGATCGCATTGGACAGGCGATCTATTTCAGCGGCGTAACGCTGTTGACAGTAGGTTATGGAGATATTATTCCGATAGGTTGGGGGAGACCAATCGCTTTACTGGAAGCATTGATTGGTTATACCATACCTGCAGCCATGTTTGTCCGTGTGTTTTATGATTCACAGCATAAAGTCGATTGAGATTGGAAATTGAGTATCCTTTCCTGTAATCTTAATGATAGAAATGAACATTATTTATAGGAGGGGATAAATTTTATGAGTGTGGAAGTTGGTAAAAAAGCACCTGATTTTGAATTAGAAGCAAGCAATGGTGAAAAGGTCAAGCTTTCAGATTACCGTGGTAAGAATGTCGTTTTATATTTTTACCCGAAGGATATGACACCAGGGTGTACCACAGAAGCTTGCGACTTTCGGGATCATCATGAAAGCTTTGGCGACCTGGATGCGGTCATCTTAGGTGTCAGCCCGGACCCGGTCGAGCGCCACGAAAAATTCATCGACAAACATGATTTGCCTTTCCTGCTTCTTGCAGATGAAGACAAGCAGGCAGCAGAAGCGTATGACGTGTGGCAGCTAAAGAAAAATTTCGGTAAAGAATATTACGGAATTGTACGCTCCACTTTCATTATTGACAAAGAAGGAAATCTCGTTAAAGAATTTCGGAAAGTGCGAGTGAAGGGGCATGTGGAGGCAGCACTCGAATATATCCGGGAAAACTTATCCTAGTTTAAACGCTCTATTTTTTAGAGCGTTTTTTCATCGTTATGGGTATATGCGCTATACAAATAAATCGGGAGGACATAAAGTAAAGTATCAACCGAAAACCTCCCCTTTACTGGAGGCATCACTACAAGTGATGTCTCCATTTTTTATTTTCGTTACAGGAAAGTGATTTATTTTTGTAAATTGCGATAATTCAGCTAAAATAGAAACAGGATCAGTGGAGGAGGATGTACATATATGCTAGTGCTTTCAGCTATAAAGAATGTAAAAGAAGATATCCGTAACAGGCTTGAAGCTGATTATCCAGAGTTGGACTTTTCCTTCTGTCATGGTATTGAAGAAGCAAAAACGAAATTGCCGGAAGCCGAAATATTCATTACTTATGGGGAGGACTTAAACGACGAACTGATCAAGCAGGCCAAAAAACTGAAATGGATCATGGTATTATCGGCAGGAATGGAAAAAATGCCATTCAAGCAGATTGATAAGCAAGGAATATTAGTGACGAATGCGAGAGGAATTCATGCGATTCCAATGGCAGAATATACATTTACTATGCTGCTTCAAGTAGCACGTCAAGGGAAAAAGGTAATCGCCCACGAACAAGCCCATGTTTGGGACCGTAAAGTCGTGATGAATGAGATTACAGGTAAGACACTGGTGGTACTCGGGACAGGAGCCATCGGTCAGGAAACAGCCAGATTGGCGCAAGCGTTTCGAATGAAGACTATCGGGGTATCAAAAACAGGAAAACTTAAACCTTACTTCGATGAAACCTACCCTTCTGATAATTGGACACATGTATTAAATAAAGCGGACTTCGTAGTTGCCGTTATGCCAAGTACACCAGAAACGATTGATTTCGTTAAACTAGAACACTTTGAGAAGATGCCTGCCCACGCAGTTTTTCTGAATATGGGCAGAGGGGATCTCGTTAAAACGGAGACAGTATTAGAGGCGGTTCGTAATGGAGAAATCGCTCATGCAGTACTTGATGTATTCGAGGAGGAACCACTTCCGGAAGACCATGTTTTGTGGGAGGAAGAAAATATTACAGTGACCCCCCACCTGTCTGGGGTTTCGCCGCAATATCAATATCGAGGTTTTGATATTTTTCGTGATAACTTGGAACGCTATCTACAAGGGCAAGAGAAATTTATTAATAAAATTGATCCAAAACGGGGGTATTAAGGGTGAGGATATATACACGTTCAGGAGATAAAGGAACCACATCATTGATTTACGGAGATCGAGTACCTAAAAATGACTTACGTGTTGAAGCATACGGGACATGTGATGAAGTCAATTCGATGATAGGACTCGCGATGAGCCATTTGAGGCGGGAAGAGTGGGACAGCAGTGATAAATTCAAAGCATTTATGAAAAAAGTCCAGACTATTCTTTTCCATGTTGGTGCGGAACTGGCGACACCAAAAGGAAAAGATGTAATGTGGCAGTTGAAGGAAGAACATATTAAAGAGCTGGAAACCTATATTGATGAGTGGGAAGAAGGGTTGACACCGCTGAAAAACTTCATTCTTCCATCGGGACACGAAGCTTCCTCCGCTTTTCATGCTGCACGCACGGTAGCACGGCGTGCGGAAAGGACAGCCGTGGCCTTGGGCGATGAATTGAACAATCCATTGGTTGTCTCCTATCTTAATCGTTTATCTGATTTGTTATTTGTTGCAGCGCGTTATGTCAATCATCAATTAGGTGGAGAGGAGACTCCGCTACAAGCAGACGTATAGTAACGGGAATCTACAATATACGTATATTGACAATAATAGTAACGACGAGGTACACTATTTATAAAGATTATTATTTAATAATATTCTAAAATTAAGTCAACGGAAAGCGAGGTGCATGGCGGTGTCTGATAAAAGACTGCAAGAAGCGATCGTAACATTGAAAGACTCTGGTGTGCGAATCACGCCTCAACGTCATGCGGTGCTTGAATATTTGCTTAACTCAATGACTCACCCGACAGCTGATGAAATCTATAAAGCGCTGGAAGGAAAATTCCCTAATATGAGTGTTGCCACTGTATATAACAACCTGCGGGTATTTAAAGATATCGGCCTGGTCAGGGAGTTAACATATGGAGATGCTTCCAGCAGATTCGATTGCAATACCACGGAGCATTATCACGTTATTTGCGAATCCTGTGGTAAAATCGTCGACTTCCATTATCCAAGCTTAGATGAAGTGGAGTCTTTAGCTGAACAGGTGACAGGATTTGATGTAAATAATCATCGCATGGAAGTGTATGGAATTTGCAGCGACTGCCAGTCGAAAAACGCACACTAATCTTATCATAAAAAAATAAGCCTCATCCCTTTTGTCGGGGATGAGGCTTATTTTGTGATTCTAATTCTATATAATATGATGTGTCCGTCACACCAAAGATGGCTAGTTCTGTTCTTCTTGTTTCTGAAATCGTTTGGAGTTGTATTTCTCGTCAAATTCTTTTCCTTCAAGGGATTTATCCAAAGTTAAAGGCTGCTTGCAATGCATACATGCATCGACC
The DNA here is from genome assembly GCF_043496955.1 of Thalassobacillus sp. B23F22_16. NCBI lineage: Bacteria > Bacillati > Bacillota > Bacilli > Caryophanales > Bacillaceae > Thalassobacillus > Thalassobacillus sp. B23F22_16. The sequence continues at coordinate 60,324 of NZ_JBIEKD010000022.1, forward strand.
CTTCCGAGCATTTTTGTCGGCTTGTCGCAATTCGGGCAGATGATTTGGATTGTCTTCGTCGATAACATGCCAATCCAAAAGTAAACCACGGTACTGAGGCCGATTGCTGCCATTCCAAGAATCATGAATATGATCATCAGCCATTCCGTCTGTTTGAATAATAAACCTATATACATGATACCAAATCCGGCAAATACCAGCGCAAGTGCGAACGTGCGGATTTTATTTATCTTACTGCTATATTGTAACCCCACTGGTGACCCTCCTTCGTGCTTTCAAAAGGTAGTATAGCATAATTTTAGCAGGGAATTACATGAAGAAAAGAGGATTTTGAACAAATTTATCGAATAATTGTTTGTGACCTACTATAAAAAACCGCTGGGGGAAAGTACAATGGAAGATTTATTACGACCCATCTATCAAGAACGCGCAAGTCTGCCTAATACACTCGGCGTCTTGATCATGGAGAAGAAAAAACCGATCAGTCCGGTTACGGACAATTTTGATGTCATCCTCTTAATTATAGTAAGAGGTGCTGATGATCCCTGGTATGTGAAACATTATGAATTCGAAAATAAAACAGCGGCCATGCATATTGTAGATGAAGAACTATTGAAGGAATGGGTGGAGACAAGTGGATATCGAAGAGCAGTAGAATGGGTTATCAATGGCAAGGTGATTTTTGACCGCAATGAATATATGGAAGAATTGAAGGCTAAGCTCAATGACTTCCCACAGGAAACCCGTGATTTAAAAAAGGCGATTGAATTCGCTAAGTTGATCAGGAGCTACAGTGAATCCAAAGATCTATATGAATCCGGGCAGTATCTGGATGCATTCAGCCGTATGGTTCATTCCCTGCATTATTTGGCGAGGCTAGCTATTATTGAAAAAGGGTTTCATCCTGAAGTAACGGTGTGGAACCAGGTACGGAGAATCGATGCGGAAGTGTATAAATTATATGAAGAACTTATTCAAAGCGGTGAACCGACAGACAAACGTGTGCAGTTGATGCTGCTTGCAGTTGAACATTCCATTAGCATTCGTGCAAAGAACAGCGCAAAACATTTATTAGAGCTTATGCAAGAAAAAGAAGATGCATGGACTTTTGGTGAGTTGAAGGTCCATCCGGAGATTCAATTATATGCCCTTGATCTATCGGCGATGATTGAGTATTTAACAGAGAAAGAACTTTTGGAGGTAGAACTCCACGATACAAAAGGACCGGAGATTTACCATCGTAAGTATAAGGTGAAAAACTAAACTTCATCGCTCTGCAATCCGCTTTCTTTGCGCATTATAAAGAAAGCGGAATTTTTATTTGAAAAGCTATTGACGATAAAAAAATGCCATGGTATATTATTAAACGTCGCGTTAAGAGAGCGACACACCACAAGAAAGAAAAAATAAATCATGAAAAGTTGTTGACATAAAAACAACCACATGATATATTGATTAAGTCGCCAATTTGAGCGGCAAAACAATTTTGATCTTTGAAAACTGAACGAACCAACCAGTACGTCAATACAATTTCTTCATTATATGAGGAAATGAACAACGCACTTTAGCAGTGCAAGAGTC
>NZ_JBIEKD010000023.1:0-56529 GCF_043496955.1 Thalassobacillus sp. B23F22_16
CCAGGAACGGAAGCCATCCAACCAGGCATGGGATAAATTCAACCAAAAAGGGTTCCGATCATCAAAATTCGATGATCGGAACCCTTTTTTACTATTTTCGACTAGTTATGTCCCAGCCTCTTTTTTATGGTTTACATCTATATAAAACCCTACTAAAACAAGCATTGTTTCTGTTTAATATTCCTTTCTCTGGGAAAACTTCAAAAGTAAATCTTAAAATCAGGTGACAACGCTTGTCTATATGCCATTTTCATTATAGGATTATAGATGGTACATAATGCAGAGTGAGAAAGGGGATTATTCCATGTCAAACACAATTGAACAGACATCTATCAACACGATACGGACATTGACCATTGATGCCGTAGAAAAAGCCAACTCCGGCCACCCTGGTATGCCTATGGGGGCAGCGCCAATGGCTTATACACTTTGGACTGAATATATGAACCATAATCCTAAAAATTCCAATTGGTTCAACCGCGACCGTTTCGTTTTATCCGCAGGTCACGGCTCCATGCTGCTTTACAGCTTGCTTCATCTCTCTGGTTACAATGTAACCATCGATGATTTGAAGAATTTCCGTCAATGGGACTCCAAAACACCAGGACATCCTGAATTTGGCCATACCGACGGTGTTGAAGCGACTACCGGGCCGTTAGGGCAGGGTATTTCTATGTCTACTGGAATGGCGATGGCTGAAGCGCATCTTGCCGCCAAGTATAATACGGACGACCATAAAGTTGTCGATCATTATACGTATTGTATCTGCAGTGATGGTGACTTGATGGAAGGAGTTTCCCAGGAATCTGCTTCACTTGCAGGCCACCTCGGACTTGGCAAGCTTGTCGTTTTATATGATTCCAACGACATCTCCCTTGACGGTGACTTGAACCGTGCTTTCTCTGAAAGCGTAGAAGAGCGCTATAAAGCATACGGATGGCAAGTGATCCGTGTCGAGGACGGTAATGATACGAAAGCAATCAGTGAAGCGATTAAAGAAGCAAAAGCTAATACGGATCAACCGACAATGATCGAAGTGAGGACTGTCATTGGCTATGGTTCTCCAAACAAGTCTGGTAAAGCGGATTCCCATGGTGCTCCATTAGGGGAAGAAGAAGCTAACGCAGCGAAAGAACATTATAAGTGGAGCCATGATGAAGCCTTCCATGTACCGGAAGAAGTTTATCAGGATTTCCGGGAAAAGATCCAAAAGAATGGGGAAAAGAAACAATCTGAATGGAACGATCTGCTCGAAGAGTATAAAAAAGCCAACCCTGAATTGGGTGCAGAATTCGAAAAAGCAGTAAATGGTGACCTTCCAGAAGGTTGGGACAAATCTCTTCCAACTTATACAGAAGAAGATAAATTGGCAACCCGTGCTTCATCAGGGGAGGCTATCAATGCTTTATCGGAAGCAATTCCATATTTCTTCGGCGGTAGTGCAGACCTTGCCGGTTCCAATAAAACTGCTGTCAAAGGGGAAGATGACTTCTCTAAAAACAATTATGCCGGCCGTAATGTCTGGTTCGGGGTACGGGAATTCGCTATGGCAGCTGCGCTTAACGGTATGGCGCTGCATGGCGGCTTAAAAGTATACGCAGGTACTTTCTTCGTCTTCAGCGACTACATGCGTCCAGCAATCCGTCTGTCTGCACTTATGAACTTGCCGGTGAACTATGTGTTCACCCATGATTCCATTGCTGTAGGGGAAGATGGACCAACGCACGAACCAATCGAACAGTTACCATCCCTTAGAGCTATGCCGAACCTTTCTGTGATTCGCCCGGCTGATGGGAATGAGTCCAGTGCAGCATGGAGAGTGGCTTTGGAATCCAAAACAACTCCAACAGCACTCGTCTTGACGCGCCAGGGACTACCAACCTTGCCTGGTACTGCTGATCATGCCTATGAAGGGGTTAAGAAAGGTGCTTATGTAATAAGCCCATCTGAAAAAGAAACACCTGATGCGCTGTTATTAGCGACAGGTTCTGAAGTGCAGCTTGCTGTACAGGCACAAACAGAATTGAAGGAAAAAGGCTACGATGTAAGTGTTGTAAGTATGCCTTCGTTCGATCGGTTCCGGGCACAGTCTGATGAATATAAAGAAAGTGTCCTGCCAAAAGCTGTCACCAAACGGGTTGCGATTGAAATGGCTGCTTCCTTCGGATGGGAACGCTATGTAGGCCTGGAAGGTACCGTGATCGGCATCGATACCTTTGGTGCTTCCGCGCCCGGGGAAACCGTGATGAAAAAATATGGTTTCACCGTTGATAACGTAGTGAAAGAAACAGAAAAACTGTTCAAGTAAACGGATGAATCAAGCGAGAAGTTGACATGCAAAAAAAGGCTGTCTCTCCGGTTAGAGACAGCCTTTTTTATTCTTGCATGCAACTAATAATACATTCGACAAAACTCGATGGTTTCTTTTTCAGCATTTGACAGATTTATCGTGGTACAACCGCTATAATATCCCTCAAACAGGAGGGGTTAGTGGATGCACCTTTACTATGTCTATGCAGTAAAAGAGGAAATCTCAAAAGAATATTATTATAAAACAGAGTTATTGTTCCGCTTTTTTCAAGAGTATCACAATAATTCTCATATAGATTTATATAGAATGCAGTTTCAATTCATTACGAAGTCATTTCCAGATAGTACATTGATACATTTACTGAAAGAAGATGCAGGTTTCGATCCAAAAGAGTTTCTGGAAGAGGAAAAAATGACAAAATGGGTTGAAACCCATGGTATAATAGAGATAACAAATGAAATGTGTCTTATACAGTGTGATAGTTTGATGGATGCTGAACAACTGCTTTTTCACAAGCTGCGAATGATTGATCACTGTTTTTTTATTGCAGAGTATGCCAATCGGCAGTATGGATGGATTTCCCCACAAAGGAAAGAAATGCTATTATAAGCAGGGAGAACTGAAAAAAGAACTATGAGAAAATAGCAGTTTTTCTAAAAGACGTGCTATTGTATTCTCATGCCCATTTTACTATACTGTTATACTGTATAAGAGACAACATGAAGGAGGAAGACGGAGAATGAGCTTGGGTATTGTATGGGTCATCGTCATTGCCATCCTGGCTTTGATCGGCGGTGTAGCCCTCGGGTTTTTCATTGCAAGAAAATATATGATGAACTATTTAAAGAAGAACCCTCCTATCAATGAGCAAATGCTGCGTACGTTGATGATGCAAATGGGACAAAAACCATCCCAGAAAAAAATCAACCAGATGATGCGTGCGATGAACAATCAGCAGACAAAATAACCAAAATTAAAAAACCTTCTTTCATATAAGGAAAGAAGGTTTTTTTACTAGTTATCTACTGGATAATCGGAATTTTCATAACGGCCATTGATCCAGTATTTAATATTTGTCAAAATGGAAAAGCTCAAAAAGAAATTGACTGCTAAGACTGAGGCAAGCAGGGAATAGTTGTCAAAATGAATCATCTCATAACCTTTGACAGCCATGACAATCATGGACTGGACAATCAAAAAATCACGCTCATTACAAGAGAAAATGCTGTCCTTACCATAGCGCACCCCCGTTGATATTAATAACGTATCTTTGTCTTATTACTTTAACTATAGAATATTTTCACACAAATTTCAATTTTTTAACATGAAATTTTCAAAAGTACACCTTGACAATATAAAATCACCACAATGATGCAACTTACGATAAAAGAAAGAATTAGAAAGGGGGAAGGAAAGTTCGCTTTATGTTATGATGACTATCGGAGCGATAAACCTTAACTATGGATTTTACAAATATTCTATATTAAAATTGACACTATCCACGTCATAAAGGAGTTACTACATGATGATTAAAACAAATGACTTGATACTTAGAACAACCACCACGTTGATTGCCTTCATCTTGTTCGGCTTCTCTGTCTATCTGTTTTTTGCCGGTCATAATAAGCCTGGAGGCGGCTTTATCGGAGGATTGATGACATCTGCGGCTATTATATTGATGTACATGGCCTACGGAATGGAATCCGTTGCGAAAATCATTCCGATCAACTTTCGAGTTGTCATTCCCATCGGCCTGTTGATTGCTGTTGGAACAGGTGTCGGGTCCTTTATTTTCGGGCAGCCATTCTTGAGTCAGACCTTCGCGTATTTCCAACTGCCAGTCCTGGGAAAAACAGAACTTGCGACTGCCTTATTGTTTGATTTAGGTGTTTACTTGACTGTTATAGGAGTTACAATGACCATTATCTTGACGATTGCACAGGATCAAAAGGATGAAACCGCATAAGGAGCCTTTCAGCAATAGACATGCTGAAGAGATCGAAGCAAGGAAATGAGTGGATGAAGATATGTTCTGGTTGATTGCAAGTACCATTGTGGCAGCATTCATGGCTAGTTTAATGATTCTTATCCGTTTGAGAGCTGCCCGGCGACCTGCCAGTGTAAAGAAAATCATTTTACCGCCGTTATTTATGAGCACGGGAGCTTTCATGTTTATGTTCCCGGTCTTCCGGGTTGGATGGCTGCAGGTAGTGGAAGCAATCAGTGTCGGTGCCTTATTCTCTATATTTCTGATTATCACTTCCAAATTCGAAATTAGAGACGGGGACATCTACCTGAAGCAGTCAAAGGCATTTGCCTTCATATTGATAGGTTTATTAGTAGTTCGTATCATCTTGAAATTAATGGTCGGTCAAACGATTTCGTTTGGGGAAACAAGCGGAATGTTCTTTCTATTAGCATTTGGCATGATTGTGACATGGAGACTAGCCATGTTGTATCGCTTTCTGCAGCTTGAAAAGTCACTAACCAAAAATGAGATAGTCTATTAAGAGAAGGCTTTCGCCGCGTATTCAAGGTGAAAACCTCCTTTATATGTAGGTGATTTTCCTCTAATGCATAACAAAGCCTGTCCCGAATAAGCGCGTAGGATAGGCTTTCGTTTTATTCTTGCAATAGATACCGGTAGGGCGTAAGATCAATATTTTTTTCTTCCAGTGTCTTGATCAAAAATTTATGGTCTCTTTTTGGTGTTGCTATGATGTAACCTTCGACGATGACATCTTCTGTAATTCTGCTTTTGTTCTTCTTCAAAGCAGTTTCGCCAATTTTACTGGCAATTTTTTGCCGGGCGATGTCACGGAAAAGTTCTGGCACTGGTGCGACCAGTTCTTCCAGCAGCTGTCTTTCCTGTTCGCCCCACATATGTTTTGTTTCTTCTAAATAGTATTCTTCCCAATCCATATCCGATTTTCCATCTTCCTTAGGAAGACGTTTCAAAAATTTCCGGAACATGAAGAATCCGCCGATAGCCAGCAATACAATCATGATGACTGCCCAGCCTACGATAAATAATGCAAATCCTCCTGACATAAAACCACCTATTTCATCATATATTCAAAACAAAGCCATATTCATTTCTTTCAATCATGACATAATAGGTCAAAAGTTTTACCTGTTTGTCAGATTATAGTATGATAAGTATAACTTATTGGCGGGACTGTGTGGGAATCGAACCCACCTGAGACGGCACGCGCCTCACAAGCAGTTTTGAAGACTGTGGCCTGCACCAGCATAGCAACCAGCCCCAGGGAATTTCAAAAGGTAACATAAGCAATTATAAAATCTGGCACGTGAAAAGACAACCTTTACATTTTCACTTACTGTCGTTTTATTATAAAGATTAGATGAAAAAGGTTCCTTCAACTTGAAGTAGCTTTTCCATGTAAGATACTATATATTTAGATAGAAAGGAAGGAGCGGGTAGAATGGGTAACCATGACCTTGATTCATCTGAACAGCAAGGAAATCTTACTCCTTATACATATTATGATTTTTCCTCTCTACCCGATTGTTTTCAGTCGTGGATTGAACAAAACGGTAATGATCTTGTGACGATTTTTGATTTGGAAGGCACTATTAAATTCATTTCCAAATCAGTAACCCAGTGGCTCGGTTTTAATGTCGATGAAGTCGTAGATTCTAAAGCGGGGGAGTATATCCATATCAAAGATCATCATAAGATCCGGAGCCTGTTGGGTCAAAAACCTGATCAGCCCCATACGACAAACATACTGGTAAGGGAAAAAAGCGGACGGTATATGTTGATGAAGACCCTCATCTCCAAAAAACTCAACCCTGCAGATGGTAAAACTTATATTTTAACCATCTCCCAGCATATTTCAGATCAAAATATGATGGAAGAGCAGATCATGCATGCGGAAAAAATGACAGTCGCCGGACAGTTGGCAGCTAGTGTTGCGCATGAAATCAGAAACCCGCTCACTTCACTGAAAGGATTTCTTCAGCTGCTCCAGGCGGGAATCCGAAAAGAGGAAGAGTATTATAAAATTATGCTCGAAGAAATTGAGAAAATGGAGTCAGTAACGTCCGAATTACTGTTTGTTTCCAAACCAATGACAGACGAACGGACCAGTGAGTCATTGAAAGATATGCTCGGCGATGTCATTACATTAATGGATACCCAGGCCAAAATGCAGAGTATTACGATCCGTACGGAGATCCCTGAAGGAATTTTTATATTTTGTGATCGGTCTCAAATCAAACAAGTGTTCATCAATATCATTAAAAATGCGATTGAAGCCATGCAGGAAGGCGGACTGCTGGAAATAAAAGTATCCCGGAAGGATAACCGTGTTCATATTGACATTGTTGACGAGGGGCCGGGGATACCTGAGGATGTCAGACAAAAAATTACTGAGCCCTTTTTTACGACGAAAAAGAACGGAACCGGGCTGGGTCTGATGATCAGCAGTCAAATCTTAGACAAGCACAACGGTTTTTTCGAAATTCATCCGAATGAAACGATTGGAACAACTTTTCGGCTTGTATTACCAGCTGAATGACACGTTTGCCATGCAAGCGTGTTTTTCTTATTGTTCTCCAGAGGAAAAGGGGGATTTTTTTGCATAAACGTTTTTATACCATAGGCATGGCCGGTCATATTGATCATGGTAAAACAGCTTTAACGAAAGCATTGACAGAAGTGGATACCGACCGGTTGAAAGAAGAAAAAGAACGGAATATTTCCATTGAACCCGGTTTTGCTCCTTTAAAATTACAGAATCACGATTGGAATGTATCGATTATTGATGTACCAGGGCACGAAAAATTTATCAGGCAGATGATCGCAGGTGTTGCTGGCATAGACCTGGTCATCATCGTCATTGCCGGCGATGAAGGTATTATGCCACAAACAAGGGAGCACATGGACATTCTGTCTCTCCTTGGTGTGGAAGAAGCGATTCTCGTTGTCACCAAAGCTGATCTGATCGATGAAGAAATGGAAGAACTAGTTGAAGAGGATATCCGTTCTTACGTGAAAGGGAAAAGTTATGAACGTGCGGAATTATTATTCGTCGATAGTCTTTCCGGAAGAGGTATCTATGAGCTTGAACAGTTAATCGGAGAAAAACTTTCTGTCCAGCCTACGCGCGACGCATCAGGCGCTTTTCGCATGCCAGTGGATCAATCGTTTACGATAAAAGGACAGGGTACCATCGTTAGAGGGACCATTTTTGAAGGGAACCTGCGTACAGAAGATCGTGTTTTATTTCTGCCCCAAAATCAACAAGCCAGAATCCGTCAGCTTCAGGTTCATCATACGCCCGTTACTCAGGCTTTTGCCGGCCAGCGTGCTGCAGTCAATATCACAGGCCTTGGAAAAGAAGATGTTAAGCGAGGGGACGTCATGGTGAAAAGTGATGCTTTTATTACTACCCGCACCCTTGATGTACGCCTCACACTGGTCGATCATCTCCTTTCACCCATAAAACAGCGTGCTCCTGTAAATGTTTATATTGGGACTGCTCAGGCTTCCGGTAAGATCGTATTCTTCGATCGGAATGAGATGACAGAAAGCAGCGAGGAAATATTTTGCCAGCTTCGCCTGAACGAACCTGTTGTTGCCAAAAGAAGTGACCGTTTCATTCTTCGCCGTCCGACCCCTGTAGAAACGATAGGAGGTGGAGTGGTGATTGAAGCGGGTGCTGAAAAGCATCGGTTTGGTGTTAATACCGTTGAAATGCTCAAAGAGAAGAGTAAAACGACGCCGGAAGAACGATTAATCCATTTGTTAAACGAAACGAAATGGATGGATGAACAAGGATTATGGAAAGATACCGCAATGGATCCGAAGCAATTACAAGATGTGCTGCAAACCAATATTGCTGAAGATCGAATAATCGCACTCAGCAACGGCTATATGCTGAGAGAGGAAGTAGACAGGCTATTAGGTGACACAGCTGGCAGTTTAAAAGAATACCACGACCAATACCCCCTTCGCGCTGGCAAAAATAAGGCGGAACTGATTGCTCAGCTTCCATTAAATAAATCGATTGGAAAACGTCTGATGGACTACTGGTTGAAGAAAGGTGAACTAGAAGCTTCCGGGCAATTCTTTGCTCTTCCTTCCTTCACACCCTGTTTTCCAAAGGAATGGGCAGAGCGCTTTCATGCATTAGAGAAACAATGGAGGCAGGACGGCCTGGAGGTGAAAAACTGGCACGCGTACGGGGAGGAGATGGATGTACCGGATAGTTGGATCCAGGAATTAAAGCTATTTTACTTGCAGCAAGATCTGGCCTGGGAACTCGATGGGAAACATTTGGTACACATCAAACCGGTACGGGAGAGTTTTGAACAACTCTACCATGAGACAGAAGAAGCCTTTTCTTTGAAGGAAGCAAAGGATGTGTTCCAAGTCTCTCGTAAATACCTTGTACCTTTGCTTGAGAATGCTGACGAGAGAGGTATGACCTTACGCATAGAAAATCGGAGAAAATGGCTGAAACAACCGTCCGAAATATTATCGAATAAAAAAGAGGCTGACTAGGAAAAAGTTATTTCCTTAGCTCAGCCTCTTTTTTATGGATGAACTACGATGCGTTTATCTTCTGACTTTTTCACTTCACCTATGATGGATGCTTTCGTATCCCCTATAAGATTGAAAGCTTCTACATACGATTCAGCATCTTCCTTTGGCATGGATATTAATAACCCTCCAGAAGTGATGGCATCACATAAGATGAGCTGTTGGACTTCTGTTAGTTCCTGGTGATATTGCACCTGCCCGTCAAGCCAGGCATGATTAGCTTTAGAGCCTCCAGGAATCACACCTTTTTCGGCCAGCTCTATGGTCCTTTTCAACTGAGGAACCTGATGATAAGAAAGATGGATGCTGAAGCCGCTTCCGGCAGCCATCTCATAGCTATGACCTAATAATCCAAAGCCAGTTACATCAGTGACGGCATGTATACGATAACCCGTTAAAAGTTCGGAAGCTGCTTTATTTAATGCGGCCATCGTTTTTGTAACCCGTTCTTTTTCGGCATCTTCGAGAAGGTCTCGTTTGATAGCCGTGGTGTGGATTCCGACCCCGATAGGCTTCGTCAATACGACGGCGTCGCCTGGCTGTGCCGTGGAGTTTTGATATATTTTCTCCGGATGGGCAATACCTGTAACTGCCATGCCGAATTTTGGTTCCTGATCATCAATCGAATGGCCGCCAATGATATCGCCACCGGCCTCAGTCATTTTATCCTGGGCCCCTTGAAGGATTTGGGCGAGAAGTTCCGCCCCCAGCTTCTTAATCGGGTATCCGACGATATTGAGCCCTGTTTTGATTTCGCCTCCCATAGCATAAATGTCGCTTAAGGCATTAGCGGCGGCTATTTGCCCAAAATCATATGGGTCGTCTACAATCGGAGTGAAATAATCGACCGATTGAATCATCGCTATTTCATTTGTCAGTTTATATACACCTGCATCATCATTAGTTCCAGAGCCAACCAGAACATCAGCATTAGGTTGAGGAGCATTGATTTGCCGCAGCACGTGCGACAGGTCTTCCGGACCGATTTTGCATCCTCAGCCGGCTTTTGTCGACAATGCGGTCAGTCGTATGATTTCTTCTTTGCTCATGATCCCACCTCCTGTTAACTTAGTATAATAGAAAGAAACAGAAAGAGAAAATGTTGCCACTCTGTCTGTCATTTTAATTTTATCAGGAATATGGCTATACTGATAAGGGATAAGAGAGGAGGAGAGGTATGAAGGATTTGTTAAGACAAATACCTCCTGTACACGAACTGCAACAACTGAATGACTTTATTGCCATTCGCAGGGAGCATCAAGCGACAAAGCGGCTATGGACCAGCTGGATTCAGAAAGCAGTGGAATCCCTGCGTCAGGATATACTTCAAAGCGAGCATCCCAACCCGGCCGATTTTCAAGAGATCATCATAAAAAAGACGCGCCATTACGCGAAACAGTGGGAACTCCCAGCTTTACATAAAGTAATTAATGGTACCGGCACAGTCCTGCATACCAATCTCGGCAGAGCGAGGTTGAGTGAACAGGCGGTCGCTCGTGTAGGGGAAGTGGCTGGTAACTACTCTAACCTGGAATATGATATCGAAAAAGGAAAACGTGGATCTCGTCATGATATACTGGAACGCCGTTTGAAAGAAATCACAGGTGCTGAAGCAGCGATGGTAGTCAATAATAATGCTGCCGCTGTCTATTTAGTATTAAGGGCGTTAGCGAAGGGGAGAAAAGTCATTGTTTCCCGAGGGGAACTGGTTGAAATCGGAGGAAGCTTCCGGGTTTCAAAAGTAATGGAAGAAAGTGATACACAGCTGGTCGAAGTAGGTACAACGAATAAAACACATTTATATGATTACGAAGAAGCCATCGATGAAGAGACAGCCATGATTATGAAAGTCCATACGAGTAATTTTTATATGGAAGGATTCACAGAATCACAGTCGACAGCAAACCTAGTGCCCCTTACGAAAGAAAAAGATCTGATTTTCTATGAAGACCTCGGAAGCGGGTCCATTGTCGATTATCAAGCACAAATGATCGGGAAGGAACCGGTGGTTGGCGATATAATAGCCCAGGGAGCTGACATCGTCTCCTTCAGTGGGGATAAACTGTTAGGTGGTCCGCAAGCAGGGATCATCGCCGGAAGAAAACAATATATCGATATTCTGAAAGAACATCAACTGGCCAGGGTATTAAGGGTGGATAAAATGACGCTGGCTGCCCTTGAAAGTACGCTGCAGGAATATGGCCGGGATAATATTGGACAAGGAAACGATGTCTACCGGGCTATTACAAAACAATCGGATGAAATGAAAAAGAATGCTGAAAACTTCATCGAGGAGATGAAGGGCCTTAATCGCCTGACATTACAAGTGAAAGCATGCACGTCCAGAGTCGGAGGAGGCACCATGCCAGAGGTGGAACTGCCAAGCTTCGGGGTTGAGATTACTTCAAAGAATATGAGTCAGGAAGCAATAGAAAAATTTATGCGTATAAATCCTCCCTATATCATTGGAAGGTTTCTTGAGGAAAGTTATTTTCTCGATTTCCGGACGATCACACTACCGGAAATCGAGCAAGTGAAACAAGCGTTGAATAAGCTTAATGCTTACATGTCATGAGAAGCGTTCTTTTTTTGTCGGGAATGATTACGGTTTTTTACTTTTTTCGAACCTTTCAGGGGCTGATTAGGCTGTTTATCTTTTCTGGAATGTGTCATGAGTATCGCTCCTTTCCCGTTTAGGATTTGAGTTTTTCATGGAGTTATGTATGGAAAACATTTGTCTGGTGCATGCTATTGATTAGAAAAACTTGGCTTGCCGCCAAGTACTTTTTAAAGTACACAAAAAAGAGGTGTCTTTGTGAGTTATCATCAGAATAAACAGGAAGCTTTCCAGCATGCATCCAATAAAGTACACGAAGCGGAACGTACAGCGGATGACGTCTTAATGTCGATCCATGAAGCCGATTACGGCACAGAATTGGCACATTTAAAAGAAGAAGTGAACCAGGCTTATCAGCAGGTCGAAAAGGCACTGACAGTTGCCAGTGAACATCAGGAAGAGCAATTGCAATCCTACAAACAGCAACTGGACAAAATCAGAAATCAATTGTTATAAAAAAACAGACGCTCATGACCTGGGCGTCTGTTTTACGGTTTTATTGATTTTTCTTACGCTTTTTATTAAACATTCTTTCTTCCGCAGTCAACGGTTCCCGGGGTGTTTCCTCCTGGTACCCAGCACCACCGCCCTGGGCTTTTGCCGCATTCATTCCCGGGCGTACATGATTGGCTTTTCTTGTTGTCATTTTACGTCACCTCCTCCTGTATACATAGTGTGACAAAAATTGACCAATTTAATTTACTTCTAAATCGTTTTCATTTACAATGGTAGATGCATATTTGTGAACTTTTTCTGAAAAAAGTAACAAATCGAATTTAAAGAATAGTGTAATCGAACTTGAGTTGCATTATTCAATTTCAACTGAGGGGGTAAGAGGAAAATATGGCAAGCAATAATGCTTACAATGCAAAAAAGCAATTTGAACTCAACGGTAAGACTTACAACTACTACCAACTGAAAGCATTAGAAGATGCTGGGCTGGGCAAAGTTTCACGATTGCCTTTCTCCATCCGTATCCTGCTGGAATCCCTGCTTCGACAACATGATGGCCGTGTCATCAAAGACGAGCATGTGGAAAGTCTGGCTAAATGGGGAACCAAGGATGCACAAGGGGAAGATGTGCCTTTCAAACCATCTCGTGTTATCCTTCAGGACTTTACAGGTGTACCTGCTGTAGTCGACCTTGCTTCACTGAGAAAAGCGATGGTTGATATGGGAGGAAGCCCGGATAAAATCAACCCTGAAGTTCCAGTCGATCTTGTTATTGACCACTCTGTTCAGGTAGATGCATACGGAACAGAAAAAGCGTTACAAGTGAATATGGAATTAGAGTTTGAACGTAATGCGGAACGTTACGAGTTCCTTCACTGGGCTCAAAAAGCATTTGATAACTACCGTGCCGTTCCACCAGCAACTGGTATCGTCCACCAGGTTAACTTAGAGTACTTAGCTAACGTAGTTCATGCTGTAGAGAACGACAATGGAGAAACTGATACTTATCCTGATACACTAGTCGGTACCGACTCACATACTACAATGATCAATGGTCTGGGTATCCTGGGCTGGGGTGTTGGGGGTATCGAAGCGGAAGCAGGAATGCTGGGACAACCATCTTACTTCCCTGCACCGGAAGTTGTGGGTGTCAAGCTTAATGGCAGCTTCCCTAATGGTACTACAGCAACTGACCTGGCACTAAAAGTAACCCAGGTCCTTCGTGAGAAGAAAGTTGTTGGTAAATTCGTCGAATTCTTCGGGCCAGGCCTGCAGGAAATGCCGCTTGCTGACCGTGCAACCATTTCAAATATGGCTCCTGAGTACGGTGCAACTTGTGGTTTCTTCCCTGTTGACAAGGAGTCTCTCGACTACCTGCGCCTTACTGGACGCAGCGAGGAACACATTGAACTCGTCGAAAAGTATTGCAAAGAAAACGATCTATGGTATTCTCCAGAATTGCCTGATCCAGAGTTCACACAGCTTGTCGAAATCGACCTTTCCGAGCTGGAACCGAACCTTTCCGGTCCTAAGCGTCCACAGGACTTGATTCCACTTTCTAAAATGAAGGAATCCTTCAATAAAGCGTTGACTGCACCTACCGGGCCACAAGGTTTCGGTTTGGATAAAGACGAAATTGAAAAGGAAGTCACTTTCGACCTGGATAATGGTAAGACTACAACAATGAAGACAGGTGCACTGGCGATCGCAGCCATCACATCCTGTACGAATACTTCCAACCCGCATGTTATGCTGGGTGCCGGTTTGCTTGCTAAGAAAGCAGTTGAAAAAGGCTTGGAAGTTCCTGATTATGTTAAAACATCCCTGGCTCCAGGTTCAAAAGTAGTTACACGTTACCTGGAAGATTCCAATTTGATGGAACCTTTGAACCAGCTTGGCTTCAACCTGGTTGGTTATGGCTGTACAACATGTATCGGTAACTCCGGTCCATTGAAGCCGGAAATCGAAGAAGCTATTGCAAGCAGTGACTTGACCGTATCTTCTGTACTTTCCGGCAACCGTAACTTTGAAGGACGTATCCATCCACTTGTAAAAGCGAACTACCTTGCTTCTCCACCATTGGTTGTCGCTTATGCATTAGCTGGTACAGTGGATATCGACCTGAGAAACGAACCGCTCGGGAAAGACAAGGATGGGAACGACGTCTTCTTTGATGATATCTGGCCATCCCAGGAAGAAGTCAAAAAAGAAGTTGCAAGTGTTGTAACTCCTGAAATCTTCCGTAAGGAATACGAAAATGTCTTTAACTCCAACGAAAAATGGAATGAAATCGATACAACTGATGAGCCGTTGTACGATTGGGACAGCGAGTCAACTTACATCCAGAACCCGCCATTCTTCGAAGGACTTTCTGCCGATCCTGACACCGTCAAGCCGTTGAATAACTTGAGAGCGATCGGTAAATTCGGTGATTCCGTAACGACGGACCACATTTCACCAGCGGGTGCGATTCCGAAAGACATGCCAGCAGGTGAATATTTGCAGGACAAAGGTGTTTCTCCTCGTAACTTCAACTCTTATGGTTCCCGTCGTGGTAACCATGAAGTGATGATGCGTGGTACGTTTGCCAATATCCGTATCCGTAACGAGCTTGCTCCAGGCACAGAAGGTGGATTCACTACTTACTGGCCGACAGAAGAAGTAATGCCGATCTACACAGCTGCCATGAAGTATCAGCAGGATGGTACAGGCTTACTCGTCATTGCTGGTAAGGATTATGGTATGGGAAGCTCCCGTGACTGGGCTGCCAAAGGTACAGACCTACTAGGCATCAAGACAGTCATTGCGGAAAGCTTTGAACGAATCCATCGTTCCAACCTTGTAATGATGGGTGTGCTGCCATTGCAATTCCAGGATGGCGATACCATTGATTCCCTTGGTCTTACTGGCCGTGAAACATTCAATGTGGAAATCGGTGAAAACGTCAAGCCGCATGACCTTGTCGATGTAACGGCAGTAAACGAAGAAGGCAATAAGAAAGAATTCAAAGTGGTTGCACGTTTCGATAGTGAAGTAGAAATCGACTACTATCGTCATGGCGGCATTCTGCAAATGGTACTTCGTAACAAGCTAGCTTAACTTAAATTAGCATCGATCCGCATAGCCGGTAACGGTTATGCGGATTTTTATTTAGGAGGAGATTGCTGATCATAAGTACAGATCCAATTACGCTTCCACTTATAAACAGGGAGCTTTACTTTTGATAAGCCTATATTTATCATCGTTAATGAAGAGTAAATTCCTCTACAATACATAGTTTGGAAAAGGAAGTGTTCCACCATGATCAAGCGAATTGTGGTTAGTGCTTTATTCCTGATATTGATTGGTTACGCTGTCTATAGCTTTGCGGATAATGGTAAGGATGAAGCGAACGGCCCGAATGAATATGATGTTTCTGGTGACACCTCGCAGGAAGGAACAGGGATGATGCCGCCTAATACTCCAAAAGGAATACAAGAAGGGGAACAGGCACCTGATTTCGAATTAGAAACTACCGACGGTGAAACCATTCGCTTATCCGATTTGAAGGGGAAGAAAGTATTCCTTAATTTCTGGGCGACATGGTGTCCGCCTTGTAAAGAAGAAATGCCTGAAATGCAAAAGTTCCATGAAGAGTTTGACGAAGAAGTAGAAATAATTGCCGTTAATGTAACTACGACCGAAACAAGTGTAGATGATGTACAAAAATACTTAGAGGAGGAAGGCTATACATTTCAGGTACCATTAGATAAAAGAAACCAGGTAAGTTCGGAATATCAGGCGATCACTATTCCGACCACCTATTTCATTGGTACTGATGGAACTGTCCAGCAACCGCGCCAGGTTGGTCCCATGACCTATGATTTCATGGTAAAGATGAAAGATAGCTTGAATTAAGGTATATTTTTGCTGAATGAGGGAATCCTTGCTAATAAAAGGAGAGATTCCCATGGCAAAGAGGCGTAAACCCAGTTTCCAGGATCTTGTTAAAGAAAACCGGAAGCAAATACTTTCCGATCACGATCTGATTACTAAAATTGAAACGAAAATTGATGAACGTCATCATCAGAAATTACGTTCATCCTAATGGGAAAGAAGCAAACCATCCCTTGAGGAATGGCTTGCTTTTTTTATTTCAGGCATAAAAAGAGCTTCATTTGCAAATATTATTGCTGAATGGTACTAAAGGAGGAATAAGTAATGAGCAATCCAAAAAAACATGCTCAGGCTTTTACCCCGAGTCATTTGGGTACCCAGCCGAGGGAATCCGAAGTTAACAATGGTAAGAAAATGGAAGTTAAGACAGATAAAGAACCGAAAGTTATTCAAACCAAAGGGAAGAAATAGGAGGTTTTTTACCATGGAAAACAATCAACGCCATCCCAATCCTGATGATCGTAGTGATAATGTAGAAAAATTACAGCACATGGTACAGGACACAATTGAAAATATCGAAGATTCCCATGATGCGTATCCAATGGCTAATGAACAAGAGAAACAGGCAATTGAAGAAAAGAATAAACGCCGCGAAGAATCCATTAATGCGATGCGAGATGAAATTAAAGACGAAGCCCGTCATAACCAAAAATAAAGCCAAACGTCCTTTCACACGAAAGGACGTTTTGTTATGGGCGTGAGCGTCTACATAGTCCTGCCAGGTATGATAAAATAAACCAATGAAACAAAAGGAGGGGCGCTCATGGACACAGAAACAATTTTAGCTGGATTGCAGCAATGGAACTCAATCGACCAACAACCTCCAATTACGGAAACTGAGGCTTTAAAATTACTGGACGAAACACAAGAAGATAAAACAGATATGCAAGCGTATCTTTATGTTGCTCTTGCCTATCATCGGATTAAACGTCACCCAGGGGAAGATCGTCTGGCTGATTTTTTTATTGAACGAGCCAAAGAGATGAAACAAAACCATCCCTTAGTATCCCAATTGAATGAAGCGAAAAAAGTGTTAAAGGTCTATCACAGTCTGCGTGAAGTGCCTTTTGATGACTGGACAATACACGAAACAGATCATCAGTCAGCAAAAGTAAAAAAGGCGGACAGGATCCATGAACAGGTCATTAACCTTTTGAAGTCCTGGGACCAGTCTCTGGTAGAAAAAGATATTGTCGATGCTGCGAGCGGGCGCCTTAAACTATATCAGGAAATTCACTTTCATCTGACCGAATTGAAGGAAATATTAGAGGAAGCCATCGAGTCGATAGAAAACCGGCGTATCCGCTTATCGGCCAGTACGATCAATGAAAAAACAAGAAGAATCAGTAATTATAGAGAAGAACTGTTCAAAAGGCTTCCCGAATTTTTAACCCGTTCCGAAAAGCAGGATCCCCTAGAAGCCTTGGACAATATGATTGGTCTACAGGATGTCAAAATTTATATTCACCGCTATTATCATTATTTAAAATATCAACAGCAGCGGAAGAGCCTTGGGTTCACGATGGTAGATGAGCCCGGTCTGCATATGATCATGACGGGAAATCCAGGCACCGGAAAAACTACCTTGGCCAGGCTCCTGGCAAATATCTATTATGAGCTGGGGCTGCTTGAGACTAGAGAGGTCGTAGAGGTAAACCGGTCACACCTTGTCGGAGCCTATATAGGCCAAAGTGAAGAAAATACAATGAACTACGTCAAACAGGCAACCGGAGGAGTTTTGTTCATTGATGAAGCTTACAGTTTGAGCAGAGAAGGACAAACAGGCAATGATTATGGACAGGCTGTCATTGATACCCTGGTTTCCGCTATGACCAGCAAAGAATATGGAGGTAAATTTGCAGTCATCCTTGCTGGATATCCAGAAGAGATGCGTCAATTTCTATGGTCAAACCCTGGACTGCGGAGCCGTTTCCCTGAACAGAACCATATTGAACTGCCTGACTACGGAATGAGCGAGTTATTGGAAATTGCTGAAATCAGTGCGATCGAAAATGATTATTACTTTACCGATGGGGCACTGAAACAGTTAGAAACGTTAATTGACAAGCATCGTGTCGATGAATCCTTCGGTAACGCGCGAACGGTTAAAAACCTTGTACTGAAAATCATTTTTAACAAAAGTGCGTTTCAGTCAGAAGTCGATCAGCAGGGATGGCTTGATCATATGCGGCTTACTAAGCAGGACATCGAGATAGAGGATGAATCAGACAGGGAAAAAGAAGCGCCTATCGAGAGGCTGGAAGAACTGATCGGTCTTAGTAATGTAAAGGATGAAGTAAAAAAACTCTCTGCTTTTGTAAGGGTTCAGCAGGAACGGAAAGATAAAAACCTGCCGCATGTACCAATCCAGCTTCATTCTGTTTTCACTGGAAATCCTGGCACAGGGAAAACCACGGTTGCTGCTATTTATTCAGATATCTTAAAGCAGTGTGGACTGCTGAAGCGTGGTCATATGGTTGTCGTCTCCCGGAGCGATTTAGTAGCTGGTTATGTTGGACAGACCGCAATCAAAACGAAGAAAAAAGTCAGGGAAGCGCTTGGAGG
The DNA here is from genome assembly GCF_043496955.1 of Thalassobacillus sp. B23F22_16. NCBI lineage: Bacteria > Bacillati > Bacillota > Bacilli > Caryophanales > Bacillaceae > Thalassobacillus > Thalassobacillus sp. B23F22_16. The sequence continues at coordinate 18,454 of NZ_JBIEKD010000023.1, forward strand.
GGTTTTATTCATCGATGAAGCTTATTCCCTTTACAACGGCGGGAGAGATGATTTTGGAAAAGAGGCAATTGAAACCCTCGTCGATGAAATGACCCGACATAACGAAAATCTCGTGGTTATTCTTGCAGGGTACCAAAATGAGATGCGTCAGTTGGTAAACAGTAACCCCGGATTGACGAGCCGTTTTAAAAAATACTTTCATTTCCCTGATTACAATCCGGCAGAATTGCTTGCTATGACAAAATTCCAGGCTGCGTCTTATCAATACAGGCTGGATGACACCGTAGAGCAATTTCTTGCCGATCGTTATCAGCAGGAAGATGTGAAAGGGAACGGACGATTCGTCAATAACTTAATTAATGAAGCCATCCAATACCAGGCACTCCGGATTGAAGGCGAAGAGGATCCTGCCATGGATCTATTGAACAAAAGTGATATGGAACAAGCATGGAAAACAGTACAGGGGGACTTTTAACATGACAAAAACAGAGACACCGATACGAGTAAGGTACCAGGAAACAGATCAGATGGGTGTTGTTTATCATGCTAATTATTTAGTCTGGTTTGAACTGGGTCGGACTGATTTTATAGAGGCATTAGGTTTCAAGTACCATGAAATTGAAAACCAGGGGGTAGTGTCACCTGTGGTAGACGCTAATATTCAATTCAAAAAACCGATCCGCTATGGGGAAGATGCCTTTGTGGAAACGTGGCTGGACGATTACGATGGGCTCCGGATCACCTATGGATACCGTATTTTCAATAAAAGCCAGGAACTTGCCGTTTCCGGTACTACGAAGCATGTGATTGTGAAAGAAGGAAGCTTCCGTCCCGTATCCATTCGACGTTCCTTCCCGGAGTGGCATGAAGCGTATATGAAAGCATTGGAGCGGTAACTATGGCGTTTGGGGTAGACAGAGAAGAATTGACGCAGTGGAAAGAACGAGTAAGTAAAGGACAAATTGCTTTTTTGACCCATTATTGGCTGGACGATCGTTTTCCGGGTTGCGACACGGTGACTAAAGTTGGCTGCCGGGATGTCGAAAAACTGAAACGATGGGGAGCAAAACACGGCCTCCAGCCGAACTGGATACACCAGGATGATCAATATCCACACTATGATTTATTTGGTGATGTTCAGGCAAGAATCCTATCTGCCGAAGGCATTCATTCTCAAATAAAAAGATTCAACATTAGATGAAATCGTTTTTTCGATATTTCATTATATAAAAATAGGGCGGGTCCAAAGCACCAAAACCGATAATCTGCTAACTGCTAATACTTAAATCACATAAAGTTTATGATAGTAAAAGAGCACTTTTCCTAAGCGAAAGTGCTCTTTCTTGTATGCGGCAGCATATTTGCCACTTAAAGTTAAATATAATTAAATTCTGGTTCTTCCCATTTGGAGTTATAATCAACCTTCAATGATTTATCATCAAAATACCAGGCATCTGAAGCTTCTACAAAAAAGGTGATGCCCTGGACTTGAGTAGAAGCGGCTGGTTCCTCTGGTTCGTCCATTTGGATTGCTAGTGAAAAGCCAGGCTGCAGCCCGCCGGAACCGCCATAGCGGACAAGAAAACGGATAGCTGCTCTACTACTGATTTCCAGTTCTTCTTCATACCATTTTGCTGCCTGTTCGGTTACTTCGATTTCCATTCGCTCCACTCCTTTTGTCGATGTATGGCATCTTCTGAAAAGGTGCCGGTTAAAAGAAATAAAGCAGGCTATCATCATTCAGCCTGCTTTATTTCTTTTTCCTCTCCGGTACAGGGTCAAAACCACCTGGATGGAATGGCTGACATTTAACGATCCTTACTATTGTCAAATACAACCCTTTTAAAAAGCCAAACCGTTGGAATGCTTCTAATCCGTATTGTGAACAGGTGGGATAGAAGCGGCAAGTTGGCGGCTTAAGGGGACTGATCACTTTTTGATAAAAGCGGATCAGCCCGATGAAGATATATTTCATATTTACCCGCCTTAGTTTCTTTCCTCGTTTTTATCATAGTGCAGGCTGGCAATCGCATCATGCAAGTGGATGGATTCTTCGTTTCTGCACGTCACTTTAAAGCTTTCCACAAACTCATATTCATATAAGTCAGCTGCCACCAGCCGTACGACATCTTCTACAAAGCGAGGATTTTCGTACGCCTGTTCTGTCACCATTTTTTCATCCGGACGTTTCAAAACCGGGTGAATTCGGGCGCTGGCATTACTTTCTGCCGCTTCCAACAATGCAGTTTTCCAATCATTTTCCTGTTCATTGAAATCTTCCGTCAACCGGACAGACATAGACACATAGCCTCGCTGGTTATGGGCGCTGTATTCACTGATTTCTTTAGAACATGGACAAAGGGTGGTAATAGCGGCAGTCAGGCCAACTTCGATATCATACCCTGTTTGTTTGTGGTATTTAACCTTCATTTCAGCGTCAGCATGGTTCATCCCGGCGAAGTCGGAAGCCGGTCCTTTTCGTTCAAAGAACCAAGGAAAGGAAACTTCTACTTCCGCATCCTCTTGCTTCAACCTGTCCGCCATTTCTTTCGTGAATTTTTTCAGGGTGGTCAGATCGATGGCGAAACCATCCTGATGGTATTCGTCCAGCTGCTGGGTAAAGCGGCTCATATTTGTCCCTTTGCTGTCCTGGGTAATAGATGAGCCAAATGTAAACGTGCCGATGGTTGTCTGGATTTCCGGTGTCAATTTACTCGGGATTCGAATGGGATGCTTAACATTGGAAATTCCCACGGTATCGATTTTGAACAGGAAGTCCTGTTTTGAATTTTGTAAGTCTACCATTTGTTCTTTTTCTACCGGCTTTGTTCTTGGCCCCGGCTCACTTGAACCGAATAATTTATGTCGTTCCTTTTTTGAAGGTAATTGTTTTTTATTCCTGATTTCTGTTTGAGACATAACTTTGACTCCTTTCAAGCCATAGCAGTGTTTCTATAGTTCAAAGTATACATGAACTGAAAAATATTATACAATTACATGCTTATTATGAGCTAAGTTGAGAAACTGCATGTTCACTTAAAGATTTTATCTTATTCCTTTTCAATAATATCATATTTTTGGCTGCTAAAATATGTTTCCTGACTTTTCAGCTTTGCAATAGGGGATTTAAATTTGTATATTATGTGAAAACATTCACATATTTATATTTTTTCTAACCCGTTAATATTATAATAGAGACAAACAATAAAGGAGGGCTTACCATGAGAGGGACAGCCGTTATATTAGAAAACAATAAATACATTGTGTTAGAAGAGGTAGAACGTACATGGATCGAAGGAATGGCAAAAACACATATATCGGAAAAAGAGTGCATCAATTATCCTTCCCTGGTCGGTTTTAAAGAAGAAGAAATTGACTGGGAATATGGCTATTGATAAAAAAGAAGCAGTTCAGCCAAAGGTCTGAACTGCTTCTTTTTACATCCATGTAATTTTAGGTTCTGTCTTATTCCTGATCCGTTTAATATTTTCCCGATGACGATAGATCACAAACAATGTAAGCAGAGTGATAACAATGAATAATCCAATGTCACCTAAGAAAAAAGAAACCGCCATGGATACGATCCCTGTGATCATAGAGGATAAGGATACATATTTAGTCAAGTAAAGCATTAAGAAAAATGTAGCAATCATGATAGCAAATACCAGTGGATTCACCCCAAGAATAACTCCTCCGGAAGTGGCCACTGCTTTTCCACCTCGAAAGCCCGCAAATACTGGATACATATGACCGATTACCGCTATAATACCGAAAATCAGAGGATTGATGTCTGGAACAAACAGAACAGCAAGTACGGTTGCAAGCGTACCTTTCAAAATATCTGCTATAGTGACAAATAGCCCGGCTTTCTTGCCAAGAACCCGAAAAGTATTGGTGCCCCCTAGGTTACCACTGCCATGTTCCCTAATATCAATACCGTAGCCAAGCTTCCCTACTAACAGACCTGAAGGAATAGATCCTAAAATATACGCTATGATTGCTAAAATAATGTATTCCATACTAAAACCCCTTTTTGTTGCCTATTCCTTACTTATTTTACCACGCAATTTGTCTGGTCAGTATAATCAAATCATGCTCTTGTTTCCCTTCGGCAGTTTTGTTCGCTAGAATGGTAGAAGGGGAAGAGTCCTGAGAGATGAAAATATTTCATTTACCTGATAATACTTGTCCTATGCATGGCAGGTGCTCTTATATTATATCTTATGCTTTCTGACAATCAAATAGAATTCAATCAGGTCGAGAGACAAATCCCCTCTTTATTATAAAAGACAAGAAGTTTCAGATTAAGCAGGCAGGAGATGAAGATGTTTTCCTTTTAAGTAAAATGGGTATAACTAAGTCAACATGTGTCTGGTGGAGGATTAAAGATGATAGAGTTTAAAAATGTAACCAAAACGTATCCCGATGGCACGACTGCATTAAGAGGTGTAACATTCTCCGTGAAAGAAGGAGAACTGTTGACGGTAGTCGGACCAAGCGGTTGTGGTAAAACGACAACAATGAAGATGATAAACAGGCTGATCAAGCCGACAGAAGGATCGATCTTCATACATAACAAAAATATCAAGGAATTCAATATCCATGAACTACGCTGGAATATTGGCTATGTCCTGCAACAGATTGCCTTATTTCCGCATATGACCATTGAAGAAAATATCGCAATCGTTCCGGAAATGAAAAAGTGGAAAAAGAAAGATATTTCTTCTCGTATTGATGAATTGATGAACATGGTCGGACTGGAACCGGAGACTTACCGGAAAAGAAAGCCGGATGAATTATCAGGTGGACAGCAGCAGCGGGTAGGAGTCATACGCGCTCTCGCCGCTGACCCTGATATCATATTGATGGATGAGCCGTTCAGTGCGCTCGACCCGATCAGCCGCGAAAAGCTTCAACAGGACATCCGGGAGTTGCAAAGGAAAATCAAAAAGACGATTGTGTTCGTCACTCATGATATGGACGAAGCTTTGGCTCTTGGTGATCGTGTATGTTTGATGAAAGAAGGGGAAATCGTACAGATAGATACGCCCCAGAACATGGTACTTGAACCTAAGAATGATTTTGTTAAAGAATTCATCGGAAATCGCAAATCGCCATGGCAGTCTGCTGTTGATGTCATCGCCGACAGAAGCGGCAGCAAGGTGCTCACCGAAACAGAATTCGACCAGAGAAAATTTGATTCCTATGGCGTCTATATCATGGAAGATGCTTCAGGGAATTATGTGAGTGGTGTCAAACAAGCGGAAAAAGTAGACTTACCTGTCCTTGAGAATGACCTTCCTCTAAAGAAAGCCGCTGATATTTTTGAACAGCATGGAGAAGAGTTGCTGCCAGTAGTTAAAGGCCAGCGGTTAATTGGCACCCTCTCCTATCGGGAAATCGTTCTTCACCTCAAGCAACACGTTTCCACAGAGAATGGGGTGATACGGTCATGAAGGAATTCTTAGATGTATTAGAGCGCCGTCAGGACGTGTTATGGCCGACGATTTGGGAGCACCTTCAAATTTCCATTGTCGCCCTGGTCATCGCAACGTTAATTTCGCTTCCTTTAGGTTTAATTTTAACTAGAAACCAGCGGATAGCAGAACCAATTATCGGGCTTACAGCCATTTTGCAGACAATTCCTAGTCTGGCGGTCTTAGCATTCCTGATACCTTTCTTCGGTATCGGCCAGACACCAGCAATTATTGCGTTGACAGCATATGGACTGCTCCCAATATTAAGAAACACCTATACCGGGATAAAAGAAGTCGATCCCGCCCTAAAAGAGGCCGCGACCGGAATGGGAATGAGTTCGTTCCGGCGCTTATCACGTGTAGAACTGCCGCTGGCAATGCCTGTCATCATGGCCGGGATTCGTACATCGATGGTTCTTATTGTTGGTACTACTACGATTGCTGCTTTAATCGGAGCTGGCGGACTTGGGGACATTATCCTGCTTGGTTTAGACCGAGGAGGAGATTTGAACCTTATCCTACTAGGGGCTATTCCTGCCGCTTTATTAGCGATCATACTGGATTTAATCCTGCGGATGTTTGAACGGACTTCCGCCAAATCAGGTTTCCGTTCACTCGTCAGTCTCCTTGTGATAGCTGCATTGATTGCAGTCGGACCACTCGCTTTTGGCGGTGGTGCCAAATCGGATATTAAAATCGGGGCAAAACTGGGGGCAGAACCTTCTATCCTGATCAATATGTACAAGCTGATGATTGAAGAAGAGACAGATCTATCCGTTGAGCTTGTACCAAATCTCGGAAAGACAGATGTCGTATTCAGCGCGCTTCAAGAAGGCAGCATTGATCTTTACCCTGAATTTACAGGTACCGCGTTAGTGAGCTTATTAAATCAGGAAGCGGAAAGCACAGACGAACGGGAAGTCTATCAATCAGCTGCAGAAGGATTAGCACAGGAGTATAGCCTTGCTTACCTTGAACCAATGCAATATAACAACACTTATGCCATAGCTACTACGCAGGAGTTCGCTGATCAATACGACTTAGAGACGATAGCAGACCTTAAACCGATTGAAGACCAGGTAACAGCAGGTTTTACACTTGAATTCAATGATAGAGAAGATGGTTATCAGGGAATTAAACAACTTTATAATTTAGAATTTGGCGAAGTCAGGACGATGGATGCCGGTTTAAGGGAAGGTGCCATCGAAAAAGGAGAAGTGGACATCATTGATGCCTACTCGACAGACAGTTATGTGGAAGGATTGAACTTAAAAGTACTGGAAGATAATGAAAACCTCTTCCCTCCATACCAGGGTGCACCGCTGCTTCGTCAGGAAACGCTTGATAAATATCCTGAACTGGAAGAAATCTTAAACCGGCTGGGTGGCAAGATTACTGGCGATCAAATGCGGGAAATGAATTATAAAGTAGAAGAAGAGGATGTAGATCCTGAGGAAGTAGCCAGAGAATTTCTGGAAGCAGAAGGATTATTGTAAAGGAGGCTGTATAATGGCATATCAACACCCCGATAATGAGACGATCATTCAAGCTTTAAAAGATACGAAAACAATCGCTGTTGTCGGTCTTTCTGATAAGGAATACCGCACCTCTTATCAGATTGCCAAAGAAATGCAGGATGCAGGCTACCGGATCATTCCTGTAAATCCGATGGTGGATCAGGTGCTTGGGGAACAAGCATATGACTCCTTACTTGACGTGAAAGAATCATTTGAAATGATCAATGTTTTTCGTCGGTCAGAGCATCTTACTTCCCTGGCAAAGGAAGCGCTCCAGACTGATGCAAAGATTTTTTGGGCCCAGCAGGGAGTCCAGGATGATGACGCTTATGAATACTTGAAAAAACATGATTTTACCGTCATGATGGATATGTGTTTAAAAGTAGCCCATGCTGTTCTTATGAAATGAAGCCGATAAATGACCAGTAAAAATCCCTGTACTTACAGGGATTTTTTACTGAGTATGGAAAACGTTACTTGCGTCTTTTGTCAAAAAGGCTAAAATAGAACAAGCAGATATGTATTGTCATTTACACGTTCGAACGTTTGTTCTATTATAGAAATAGATAGGTAAGTCAGAAGGGAGACGTAGGCATTTTGGTTAAACAATCACAGCAATATTCAGATGACTCCATACAAGTATTGGAAGGATTGGAAGCTGTCAGGAAACGTCCAGGTATGTATATCGGAAGCACCGACCATCGGGGACTGCATCATTTGGTTTATGAAATCGTCGATAATGCTGTCGATGAGGCGCTAGCCGGTTTCGGTAACCGAATTACCGTCACTTTGAATAAAGATGGCAGTGTGTCAGTCGAGGATGAAGGACGAGGGATGCCAACAGGCATGCATAAAATGGGGAAACCTACCCCGGAAGTAATCTTGACTGTTCTTCACGCCGGCGGAAAATTCGGCCAGGGGGGCTACAAGACAAGTGGTGGCTTGCACGGTGTCGGGGCTTCGGTGGTCAATGCCCTGTCAGAATGGCTGGAAGTTACCATCCACCGGGATGGGCAGACCTATGTCCAGCGTTTTGAAAACGGAGGGGTTCCGGTCACATCGCTTGATAAAACGAAGAAAACGAGAAAAAGCGGGACGATTATTACCTTCAAGCCTGACCCTACTATTTTTTCCACTACCACCTACAATTTTGAAACTTTATCGGAACGCTTAAGAGAGGCAGCATTTTTACTTAAGGGTGTGGAAATTAAACTGATTGATGCGCGTAAAGACATCGAAGAAAGCTACCAGTATGAAGAAGGTTTGAAAGCCTTTGTCAGTTACTTGAATGAAGAAAAGGATACCCTGCATCCGGTAGTGGCTTTCGAAGGGGAGCAAAATGGCATTGAAATTGATTTTGCTTTTCAATTTAATGATGGCTTCGCAGAAAGTATGCTGTCTTTTGTCAACAACGTACGGACAAAGGACGGAGGAACGCATGAGTCCGGCGCAAAAACGGCTATAACGAGGATTTTCAATGACCATGCGCGAAAGACCAACCTGTTAAAAGAAAAAGATAAAAACCTGGAAGGTAATGATATTCGCGAAGGTTTTACAGCGATCGTCTCGGCACGAATTCCGGAGGAGCTATTACAGTTCGAGGGACAGACGAAAAGTAAACTCGGTACCTCAGAAGCAAGATCGGCTGTCGATGCTATCGTTTCGAGTAAGTTGTCGTACTTTCTGGAAGAAAATCCAGATATCGCATCTTTACTGATCAAGAAGGCAATCAGAGCGAAGGAAGCTCGTGAAGCAGCAAGAAAGGCCAGGGAAGATGCAAGGTCAGGCAAGAAAAAGAAACGGAAAGAAACCATGCTCAGTGGGAAACTGACACCTGCTCAATCAAGGAATCCGAAGAAAAATGAACTTTACCTCGTCGAAGGTGATTCAGCAGGCGGCTCTGCTAAACAAGGACGTGACCGAAAATTCCAGGCCATCCTCCCCCTAAGGGGAAAGGTAATCAATACAGAAAAGGCGAAAATAGCCGATATATTTAAAAACGAAGAGATTTCAACAATCATCCATACGATCGGAGCTGGGGTCGGCGGTGATTTTGATCTCGAAGACTGTAATTACGATAAAATCGTCATCATGACGGACGCAGATACTGATGGAGCTCATATCCAGGTATTGCTCCTGACTTTCTTTTACCGGTATATGCGGCCGCTTGTAGAAGCCGGCAAAGTGTTCATTGCCCTGCCGCCTCTTTATAAGGTTTCCAAAGGGAAAGGGAAAAAAGAACAAATAGAATATGCCTGGGATGAAGATGGCATGGAAGCAGCAGTCAGAAAATTTAAGAGCGGCTATATTATTCAGCGTTACAAAGGTCTCGGTGAAATGAATGCCGATCAGCTATGGGAGACGACGATGGATCCGGCTACACGTACACTGATCAGGGTGACGATTGACGATCTCGCCCGTGCCGAACGACGGGTAACGACATTAATGGGAGATAAAGTCGAGCCACGGAGGAAATGGATTGAGTCCCATGTCGCATTTGGGTTGGAAGACGAAGCAAACATCCTGGAAAATGACAAAATTCAGAACTAGAGGAGGATATTCTTTTGGCGGAAGTGGAAAATTACTTAGATTTACCTTTAGAAGAGGTCATTGGCGACCGGTTCGGAAGGTATAGTAAATACATCATACAGGAACGGGCGCTGCCGGATGCCCGCGATGGGTTGAAACCTGTGCAGCGGAGGATTCTGTATGCGATGCATCAGGAAAAGAATACACATGATAAAGCTTTCCGGAAATCTGCGAAAACAGTAGGAACAGTAATCGGTAATTATCACCCCCATGGAGATACCTCTGTCTATGATGCGATGGTACGGCTGAGTCAGGAATGGAAAGTGCGGAAACACTTAGTAGAAATGCATGGAAATAACGGAAGCGTCGACGGAGACCCTCCTGCTGCCATGCGTTATACAGAAGCCCGTTTATCCAGCATTTCTTCTGAGCTTTTACGGGATATCGAAAAGGAAACAGTAGATTTCATTCCTAACTTTGATGACACCATCTATGAACCTGTCGTTTTGCCTGCAAAATTTCCAAACCTTTTGGTCAACGGTTCAACTGGTATATCGGCAGGTTATGCTACAGATATTCCTCCCCATAACCTCGGTGAAGTGATCGATGCTGTCATCATGAAAATTGAAAAGCAGAATGTGACGACTAGCGAACTGATGACTAAACTGAAAGGGCCGGATTTCCCGACAGGAGGAATCATCCAGGGGGAAGAAGGCATTAGAAAAGCGTATGAAACCGGTAAAGGTAAGGTCATTTTACGCGGGAGAGCAAATATTGAAAGCATCAAAGGAAATAAGGAACAAATCGTTATTGATGAAATCCCTTATGAAGTTAATAAAGCTAACCTAGTCAAACGTATGGACGAACTGCGTATCGACCGTAAAGTGGAAGGGATTGCAGAGGTGCGGGATGAAACAGACCGTACAGGACTCCGTATCGTAATAGAACTGAAAAAAGAAGCAAATAGTGAAGGCGTTTTGAATTATCTCTATAAAAATACTGATTTGCAGATTACCTATCATTTCAATATGGTAGCAATTAAGGATCGCACGCCAACGCTGCTTAATTTACAGCAGATCCTTGAATCGTATATCGCCCATCAAAAAGAAGTGGTGACTCGGCAGTCCAACTACGATTTAAAGAAGGCGAAGGCACGCGCCCACATCGTAGAAGGTCTGATTAAAGCTATTTCGATTCTGGATGAGGTGATTGCAACGATCCGTGCTTCCAAGGACAAGCAGGATGCCAAAAAACGATTGATTCAAGCTTACGATTTCACAGAAGAACAGGCAGAAGCAATCGTCAATCTTCAGTTATACCGTCTTACAAATACTGATATCACAGCACTTGAAAAGGAAGCGGCTGAACTAAGAGAACGCATCGCATACTTAGAAGAAATACTGGCAGATGAACGGAAATTATTAAAAGTCGTCAAATCCGACCTGAAGAAGTTAAAGAAGCAGTATAATGATGAACGCAGAACTAAAATAGAGGCCGAAATCGAAGAGTTGAAGATTAACTTAGAAGTCATGGTGGCCAGTGAAGATATCATCGTCTCGGTAACCAGGGATGGCTACGTGAAACGGACAAGCCTTCGTTCCTATGCTGCATCAAATGGGGAAGATTTTGCGATTAAAGACGGTGATCATCTGCTGCGGCTGATCGAAATCAATACAACGGATAAGCTTCTTTTGTTCACTAACAAAGGAAATTATCTCTATTTACCTGTCCATGAAATTCCGGATATCCGCTGGAAGGATCTCGGTCAGCATATCGCAAATCTCGTTCCCATCAACAAAGATGAGAAGATTGTCGCTGCTTATCCGGTAAGAGATTTCAAGGAAGATAAGTGTTTATTATTCTTTACAAAGAACGGAATGGTCAAAAAGAGTGAACTGGCGCTGTATGAAGCACAGCGTTATTCGAAACCGCTTGTGGCGATCAATTTAAAAGTTGAGGACGAGGTGACGGATGTCCACGTAACCGATGGCCATTCGGATATATTCATCGCTTCCGATAAAGGCTATGCCCTCTGGTATCATGAAAGCGAAGTGAAAACAGTAGGACAGCGGGCTGCAGGCGTCAAAGCGATTACTTTGAAAGAAGGCGAACAAGTCGTTTCAGGACAGGTTTTCGATGATTTGTCCGATCCGTCCATCGTCATTATCACCCATAGAGGTGCATTGAAGCGTATGCGCTTAAAAGAATTCGAGCAAAGCTCCCGCGCCAAACGGGGCGTTGTCATGCTTCGTGAGCTGAAAAAGAATCCACACCGTCTCGTCAACATGCATCTGATTGAATCAGGCCAGGAGCTGCAAGTGAAAAGTGAAAACGGAGAAGTTTTAACCATCAACCCGATGCAATACAAAGCAAATGACCGCTACAGCAACGGTTCCTATATTGTCGATACCGATCAAAGCGGGGAAGTCATCGACTCCTGGGTTAAAAATGAATACGAAAAGCCATTCGAAACGGAAGAACAAAATTCCTGACTGACATCCAGGCGTGCAGCCTGGATGTTTTTGTATATTATTCGCCAAAAAGTCTTTGTGTTTTCTGAAAAATGTGATAAAATTGTGACAAATGTCTAGTGGGAAAGGGGATGATGTATGGCAGGGTTAAGGGAGTCAATCCTTAGAACCTCGCTTGAGTTGTTTGAGCAAAAAGGGTTTCATGGAGTGACCGTCAACCAAATTGTAGCAGCCTCTAACACTTCGAAAGGTGGATTCTATCATCATTTCCAATCGAAAGATGAGCTGTTGTTCGTCATTCACGACACATTCATTACATATGTATTGAAAGAAGCGAATGCAGCAAATGAAATCCACAAATCTCCCATCAAGAAGATTCAATCAATCATCAAAGCATTTGTAAAAGTTTTCGACTTATACAAACCACACATCTCCGTATTCTACCAGGAAAGCAATTATTTAAAACCTGAATATGAAGAGCAAATCAAACGTAAGCGCGATGCATTCAAGCAGATGGTCTTTCAAGTGATTGAAGAAGGCCAGGAAACCGGCGACTTCCGCAAAGAATTGCCAATGGAGATCACCGGCATGGCAATCCTCGGAATGGTCAACTGGATTTATAAATGGTATACACCAGAAGGGAAATATACCATTGATGAAATCGCAGATGTCTATGTGGATATTATCCTTCATGCTATATTGACTACCAATGTAGTTTCCGAGGAAAATTTCCAGTCCCACATGCTTGAGCGCCCTTTTTTTACCGAAAAAAAGTAACCGCTTACATTAATTTTTGAGCATTACAGACCAACCAGTCGGTCTCTAAAGAATGGATAATAAGGGGGAGCATTATGAACTTTGAATTGACAAAAGAACAGGAAATGACCCGTAAAATGGTACGGGATTTTGCGGAGAATGTCATTCAGCCACGAGCGATTGATCTGGATGTGAAAGCAGAATTTCCGGAAGATATTTTTAAAGAGATGGGGAAACTCGGGTTGCTTGGCATCCCTTTCCCGGAAGAATACGGAGGGGTCGGAGGCGATACAGTAACTTACGCCTTAGCAGTAGAAGAAATCGGCCGTGTCTGCGGGGGTACCGGCCTTAGTTATGCAGCAGCCGTGTCACTCGGTTCAAGCCCAATCTATTATTTTGGCACAGAAGAGCAAAAGCAAGAATATTTGGTTCCTCTTGCTAAAGGTGAAGGACTCGCTTCCTTTGGACTTACCGAACCGAATGCCGGTTCTGATGCGGGTGGTACGCAAACACGTGCTAAGCTAGAGGGCGATGAATATGTCATCAACGGGGAAAAAAGCTGGATTACCAATGCCGGCTATGCGCGCTCCATTACCGTTACCGCTGTTTCCGGAAAGAGAGAGGACGGCAAAAATGTCATTTCGGCATTTATTGTACCAGCAGATACCCCAGGACTTACGATTAACAGTAACTATGACAAAATGGGGGTACGTGCTTCCAATACTTGTGAAATCATTTTGGAGGATGTCAGGGTTCCAAAGGAGAATATATTAGGTGACCCTGAAAAAGGCTTCGGTCAGTTTTTATATACCCTCGATGGCGGCAGAATTTCTATAGCTGCCTTGGCCGTGGGTATCGCTCAGGCATCGCTTGATCGTGCACTCGCTTATGCCAAAGAACGTAAACAGTTTGGAAAAACAATCTCCAATTTCCAGGCCATCCAGTTCAAACTTGCTGATATGGCGATGGAAGTGGAGCTTGCCAGGAATATGGTAATGAAGGCCGCATGGTTGAAAGATCAGGGCAAACCGTTCACGAAGGAATCAGCCTATGCAAAGCTGTTCGCTTCTGAAACCGCTTTCCGATCAGCGAACCAGGCTATTCAAATCCATGGTGGCTATGGATATATGCGTGAATACGAAGTAGAGCGTTACCTGCGTGATGCGAAGTTGTTAGAAATCGGGGAAGGCACTTCAGAAATCCAGCGTCTGGTCATTGCCCGTCAGCTGGGTTGCTAAAAAATTACGAGGAGGAACCGTATGACTTTATTGAAACAAACTGTCGGTGAAATTTTAGAAGAAAAGGCGCAGGCTCATCCGGATCATGAGGCTTTTGTCTATCCAGAATTGAATCTTCGTAAAACATATAAAGAATTAGATGAAATGACTGATAAAGCAGCTAAAGGATTTATGGCTATGGGCATCGAAAAGGGCGAACACGTAGCTATTTGGGCTGACAACAAACCGGAATGGCTGATCTCCCAATTTGCTACTGGAAAGATGGGGGCTGTATTAGTAACAGTCAATACCAATTACCGCGCCCAGGAGCTGGAATATCTGCTAAAACAGTCAGATACGACGACATTAATCCTGACTGAATCCTTCCGCGGGGCATCCTATATCGATATTCTGAAAGAAGTCTGCCCTGAGCTTGAAGTCTCCGAGAAAGGAGATATTCAATGTGCGAAACTGCCGAATTTAAAGCGGGTCATTGTCCTGAGCGATAAAGAGTATAAGGGCTGCTATAAATGGCAGGAGCTAATGGATATGGGGGAAGACGTAGCTGATGAAGCATTGAAACAGAGAAAATCAATGCTGACGTATGATGAAGTCATCAACATGCAGTATACCTCTGGAACTACCGGTTTTCCGAAGGGAGTTATGCTCACCCATTACAATATCGTCAATAATGGAAAACAAGTGGCTGAGGCAATGAAAATGACAAAAGATGACCGGCTTTGCATTCCGGTACCTTTCTTTCATTGTTTCGGCTGTGTGATGAGTACGATTGCCTGTGTAACCCAGGGAGCGACGATGGTTATTTTAGAGCAATTCGACCCTGAAAAAGTACTGAATGCAGTAGAGAGTGAACAATGTACGGCATTACATGGGGTACCAACGATGTTCATTGCTGAATTGAACCACCCTCGTTTTGAAAGCTTTAACACAGATTCGCTTCGAACTGGTATTATGGCGGGATCCTCCTGCCCAATGGAAGTCATGAAGGACGTCATCAATAAAATGGGAGCAGAAGAGATAACCATCGCTTATGGGCAGACGGAGTCTTCCCCGGTTATTACGCAGACGCGTACAGATGACACGATCGAACGGCGTGTCAGTACGGTAGGAAAAGCTCACCCGAATGTGGAAGTGAAAATCGTCGATCCAAGTATGAACCAGGAAGTGGAACGAGGGGTACCAGGTGAACTCTGTACACGCGGCTATCTCGTCATGGAAGGCTATTATAAAAATGAAGAAGCAACCCAGATGGCAATAGATACAGAAGGCTGGCTTCACACTGGTGATATTGGTGTCATGGATGAGGATGGCTATGTTGAAATTACCGGCCGAATCAAAGACATGATCATCCGTGGCGGTGAAAACGTCTACCCACGTGAAATAGAAGAGTTTTTGTATCAGCATCCCGATGTGCTGGATGTTCAGGTAGTAGGTATCCCGGACAGTAAGTATGGGGAGGAAATCATGGCCTGGATAATCCCGAAAGAAGGGAAGACGCTGACGGAACGTAATATCAGGGAATTCTGTGAAGGGAAAATATCCAAACATAAAATTCCTCGTTATATCGAATTCACTGACGAGTATCCAATGACAGCAAGTGGGAAAATCCAGAAGTTTAAGCTGAGAGAAACGGCATTGGAAAAATTACAGTCAAAATCTTAACTGAAGGAGGAGAGTCCGTGTTTAAAAAAGTACTAATTGCCAATCGTGGTGAAATAGCTGCTCGCATTATCCGTACATGTAAGAAAATGAATATAGCAACCGTCGCTGTATACTCAGAAGCGGACGAGCAAGCTCCTTATGTAAAAGAAGCAGATGAAAGTTTTTTAATTGGAAAACCGCGTGTGAATGAATCATACCTGAACATTGATAATATACTTCATGCTGCCAAAGAATCAGGTGCAGAAGCTATTCATCCGGGATATGGACTGTTGAGCGAAAATGCCGGGTTTGCCAAAAGATGCAGGGAAGCCGGGTTTACTTTTATAGGCCCGTCGGAAGATGTGATGGCGACCATGGGGGATAAAGTAGCTGCAAGACAAGCGATGAAAGAAGCAGGCGTCCCGATCGTCCCGGGTACCGATCAGGCAGTGACAGATGTCGAGGAAGCGAAAGCGTACGCCAATGAATTCGGTTACCCGGTCATGCTGAAAGCAGCTGCAGGGGGAGGCGGCATCGGCATGCAGGCGGTCAATGACGATGACGAATTGGAAAAAGCATTTGAGGGAAACTCCAAGCGTGCGGAATCATTCTTCGGAAATGGCACCATGTTCTTAGAAAAGCAGATTTTGAATCCGCGGCATATAGAAATCCAGGTGCTGGCGGACAGCCATGGAAATGCTGTTCATTTATTCGAGCGGGAATGCTCGATCCAGCGGAGGCACCAAAAGGTAGTGGAAGAAGCTCCGTCACCTTTTTTATCCGAGTCAACCCGGAACGACATGGGAGAGACAGCGATTCAGGCGGTTCAGGCATTGCACTATAAGAATGCTGGAACGATTGAATTTTTGGTAGATAGAGAGGAAAACTTCTACTTTTTAGAAATGAATACCAGGCTGCAGGTCGAACATCCGGTAACCGAAGAAATCACAGGAATTGATCTTGTAGAACAACAGCTCAGAGTAGCCTATGGAGAAGAGTTAGCTTTCCGGCAGGATGACCTGAAACGGAATGGTCATGCAATTGAAGTAAGGATCTATGCAGAAGATCCTGTCAGGTTCTTTCCTTCGCCGGGACAATTGACGAAATTTGAGGTTCCAAAAGGGGAAGGTATCCGTCACGAACTCGCCGTGGCAGGAAATTCGATGGTTACACCTTTCTATGATCCGATGATAGCTAAGCTGATTGCTTATGGAGAAGACCGCGACCAGGCGATTTTCCGCATGAAAGAAGCATTGGAAAACTATCAGGTCGAAGGGATAAAGACAAATATTCCTATGCTGAAGGATGTAATCGCACATGATAATTTCAAACAAGGAGAGACAGAGACATCTTTCGTCGAGAAATACTATTTACCAGCAGTAACGAATAACTGAGGAGGAAGCAGATATGACAGAAATCAAAGCATCAATGGCAGGAAGTGTATGGAAAGTAGTAGCAGGGCAAGGAGATACCATCAACAATGGTCAGGATATTGTCATCCTGGAATCTATGAAAATGGAAATACCGGTCCCTGCAGAAGCAGACGGTACCATCAAGGAATTGAAAGTAAGCGAAGGGGACTTCGTCAATGAGGGCGATGTCATCGCAATCATCGAATAAATAGGGGCTGTTTGCATGTTACAACTACCGGAAAGTGTCACCATCAAGGAGGTCGGTCCAAGGGACGGCCTCCAAAATGAAACTAATAAAATAGCAACCGAAGATAAAGTAGCCTGGATAGATCAACTGTCTGAGACAGGGCTGCCCTATATCGAAATATCGTCCTTTGTACATCCGAAATGGATTCCGCAGCTGGCTGATGCAAAAGAGGTCGCACAGGCCATCAAACGGAATGCTGGGATTACCTATGCTGCATTAGTACCGAACATTAAAGGACTGGAGCGGGCGATCGAAACGGAAATTGATGAGGTTTCCATTTTCATGTCCAGCAGTGAAACTCACAACAAAAAGAATATCAATAAAACGATTGAGGAAACATATCCCGTCCTGCAAGAAGTCGTAGATGGAGCCAAACAAGCCGGAAAAACTGTTCGTGGCTATGTATCTACTGTTTTCGGGTGTCCATACGATGGACACGTACCTGTCGAGCAGGTGCTCCGCGTATGTGACCGGTTATTTGAAATGGGGATTGATGAACTTTCGTTAGGAGATACCATCGGAGTTGCTGACCCGAAACATGTAGATCTTGTTTTAAAAGAAGTGAAGCAGCACTTTTCATTTGATCAGATAGCGATGCACTTTCATAACACCCGAGGGATGGCGTTAGCGAATGTGCTGGTTTCCCTGCAGCATGGCATAACCACGTTTGACGGTGCTTTAGGCGGTCTTGGCGGCTGTCCGTATGCGAAAGGAGCATCCGGTAATCTTGCGACAGATGACCTTGTCCATATGCTGCATCAAATGGGAGTAGAAACCGGGATCCAGCAGGACAAACTACACGAGTCAGCTGCTTTCATCCAAAGGAAATTAGGAAAAGAATTGCCGAGTCATCAAATGCAGGTGATGAACCGTTCATCATAAGGAGGCTAAGCGATGTGGGAATTAGTGAAGCTGGAAGAGCCGGCTGATCATGTCAAAAGATTAACATTAAACCGGCCAGATGCAGCCAATGCTTTATCCAAGCAATTGCTGTATGAAATTAATGAGGCGCTGGCAGAAGTGGAAAAGCATAAAAACACACGCTGTCTACTGATTACGGCAAGCGGCGGTAAAGCTTTTTGTGCCGGTGCGGATCTGAAAGAGCGTGCCGGTATGACAGAGCAGGAAGTGGTTGATACGGTCACCCTGATCGGTGACACCATCCATCGGGTGGAACGACTGGATATACCAACGATTGCGGTCATCAATGGAGTAGCTTTTGGGGGAGGTTTAGAGCTTGCGCTTGCCTGCGATCTCCGGCTTAGTTCAAACAGTGCAAAGATGGGATTGACGGAAACATCGCTCGGGATTATTCCGGGAGCAGGTGGAACACAAAGACTTTCCAGGCTTATTGGACTAGGAAAGGCGAAGGAACTGATTTTTACTGCCAAACCGATTACATGTGAAACGGCACGGGCCATCGGCCTTGTAGAATATGCTTATGACCCATCGATATTGCAGGGGGAAGCGTTAGCCATGGCTGAGCGGATCGCCAATAATGCACCAATCGCACTTAGACAGGCAAAAAAGGCTATCCACGAGGGATTCCAGACAGATATCGAAACGGGACTGCAAATTGAAAAGAAGTGCTACCAGACCACGATACCTACGAAGGATCGTCTGGAAGGGTTACAAGCTTTCAAAGAAAAGAGAAAGCCTATCTACCGTGGTGAATAGAACAGGAGGGACAGCTTCATGTCATTAAATAAAACATTGCAAGAGCGTGTAGAAAAGATTTCCCAGGGGGGAGCGGACAAGTACCATCAAAAAAACAGTGAAAAAGGAAAAATGTTTGTCCGGGAACGGCTATCCCTATTATTTGATGAAGGAATGGATATTGAAGATGCATTCTTTGCCAACTGCATGGACGATTCCTTACCATCAGATGGCGTGGTCACCGGAATAGGGAAAATCAATGGCCAGAAAGTATGCGTCATGGCAAATGATTCGACAGTAAAAGCCGGGTCATGGGGAGCAAGGACTGTGGAGAAGATTATTCGTATTCAGGAAACGGCATTGAAATTGCAAATCCCGATGCTTTATCTTGTCGACTCTGCAGGTGCCCGGATAACTGATCAAGTAGAAATGTTCCCGGGCAGAAGAGGAGCGGGAAGAATTTTTCATAATCAGATCAAACTATCCGGTCGTGTACCGCAAGTTTGTCTGTTGTTTGGCCCATCTGCTGCCGGAGGAGCTTACATACCTGCATTTTGTGATATCGTCGTCATGGTCGATGGTAATGCGTCGATGTACCTTGGCTCTCCACGAATGGCAGAAAAAGTAATTGGAGAGAAGGTCACGCTGGAGGAAATGGGTGGCGCACGTATGCATTGTTCTGTTTCCGGCTGCGGGGATGTGCTGGCAAAATCGGAAGAAGAAGCGATTGCTTATGCCAGGGATTATATGAGCTATTTCCCAGCTAATTATACATCCAACCCGCCATCCGCAGAATCTAAGGAACCCACAGAAAACGATAAGTCTATTCATGATTTAATTCCAGAGAACCAGAATGCTCCGTTTGATATGTATCAGTTTATCGACCGGCTGATTGATGAAGGTTCTTTTTGTGAAATCAAGAAAATGTTTGCTCCTGAATTAGTTACTGGTCTGGCAAGAATCGACGGGAGACCAGTAGGGATCATCGCTAACCAGCCGAGAGCAAAGGGCGGGGTGCTGTTTCCTGACTCTGCCGACAAAGCGGCAAAATTCATACAGCTGTGTGATGCTTTCAATATACCATTACTTTTCCTGGCTGACATTCCTGGCTTCATGATCGGCACACGAGTCGAACGGGCAGGAATAATCAGACACGGGGCTAAAATGTTGTCTGCCATGAGTGAAGCGACTGTACCAAAAATCTCTGTCATCGTAAGGAAAGCCTATGGCGCAGGTCTTTACGCTATGGCTGGTCCTGCCTTTGAACCAGACTGTTGTCTTGCACTGCCGAGTGCACAAATAGCTGTCATGGGGCCTGAAGCGGCGGTCAATGCTGTTTATGCAAATAAAATTGCAGAGCTGCCTGAAGAGGAGCGCCCGGCTTTCATCAAAGCTAAACACGAGGAATACAAAGAGAATATTGATATATACCGGTTGGCATCAGAAATGGTAGTTGATGCAATCGTCCAGCCCGACGAGTTGAGAAAAGAATTAATCAACCGTTATGATACCTACGTTACAAAAGATGTCCAATTTACCGAACGAAAGCATGGTGTATATCCTGTTTAAACAAAACAGTTATTAAACAGTATAAAACCGATGTCCTGCATGGACATCGGTTTTTTTAGCCGGTATGTTCATTTTTATAAAGCGTAGATTCTTTAATCGCTTTTTGGCGTGCTTCACTTTGTAATCTGTTTTTATCTCGGCTGATTTTTTCGTCACGTTTTAAGCCGGCGAGATACAACTCATCTCTTTTCATTTGATATTTTTGTTTTGTTTTCGAAAAGATTTTTGGATAACGGCTGGTATCTTTGGAGTGGGAACCAGCCACTCTTTTTTTACCGGCAAATAAGTTACCGACGAAGAATCCTGCAACAACAGAGCCGATGATACCAGCAGTATTTGAGTTCTTGTCTTTTTCCGTCATGCTGATATTTCTTCCTTGTCAATTTCTTTTAATGCTTTTCGTTTTTCTTTGAAATAATATCCTAATGCCAGGGCTCCATACAAGCCGCCTAAATCTTGTCTTCTTGTCATATCTTTTCCTTCATTTGTATCCTTTTTCATTGCCATTGTGACATCGACAAGGGAAGAGGACAGCTTTCTGGAAGACTCACCGATATCTCCTAAGATATAGAAAAGCGGGCTTAACGCTGCGATTTTTTTATTGACGTCTGCTAAGGTGTCATTACTATGATTTAGCAACTGTCCTGTTTCTTTCATCACATCATCCAATTGGTCCGGAAGCCGCTCTACCGTCTTATCCACACCGGATAATACTTTCGATAGATTATTCAGGGTGCGTGCGAGAAAGATTGATCCTACTAAAAAGGCAATTCCCATTAGTAATACTCCGATTCCTGTTAAACTCAAAGTTCATCCCTCATTTCTTAATTATTATAATGTTGTTGAGTCCTATTGCTGGTACGTTTCCATTTTGCAAAAAGGTTTGTCAGTGCTTCTCCCCATCTTACCGCTTTGACAATGGAGTCATTCTGATTTTTGGTATGATAGGTGAAGTTTGCTGAAGCCTTGTTCAAGCCATGGTTCAGATTGTCAACCGAATCACCGACATTCTGAAGCGAATCAAATAATGCATTAGTAGAATCCACTTTATGGTGAATATCCTCTGCTAAGTAATTAGATTTGTTGATCAGGTGTTCTGATTCTTTAGTAATACCCCTCATTTGTGTCTCCAGACTTCCTACCGTACCGTCAAGATTCTTCATTGTCTTATTGACACTAATCAATGTTTTAACAATGAATGCTACGACAAGGGCAAAAGACAAGGCCATGATAAATACTCCTATATATACTAAATCCATCGGCTCTCTTCACCTCCTAAATTACCACTTCCCTGTACCTGCCACCGTAAAACGCTTTTCGACAGTAAAAATCAAATATTTTGCAGAGTTAGTAGAAAATGATTAAAGATAAGTGAAAATGGGGTAGAGAAATAGAAGGTGCAACTAATGGAGGTGGAAAACTGTGAAAAAAATGATGAATTATATGAAATCAGTAATCAAAGAATTTCAAAATGACGATGTACCTGTATTAGCAGCCGCCCAGGCATACTATTACTTACTATCCATCGTACCTATGCTGATCCTGCTTTTCTCTATCATTCCTTACTTAGGCATTCAACCAAACGAGGCAGTTAACTTTATGAAAAATGTATTGCCAGCGGAAACAGCTTCAGCTTTGGAAGAAAATATTATCTCGATTGTTTCCGAACCTAATGGTGGATTGTTGTCCGTTGGTATTATCGGTACAATCTGGTCAGCATCAAATGGACTCAACGCTTTTATAAAATCTTCCAATATAGCGTATAACGTGGAAGAGTCGCGCTCATTCATTAAAGTGCGTTTACTCTCGATCGGATTGACGCTTGGGATGATCGTTGCCATTGTGGTAGCACTAGTTCTTCCGGTCTTTGGAAGAGTAATTTTCGATTTTATCCAAAGAGTTTTGTTCATACCAGATCAGCTGATGATTATCCTGGAAATTGCCCGCTGGGTCGTCAGTATTCTGGTGATGAGTCTGATATTAATGCTGTTATATCGATTTGCTCCTAACAGGTATATACCATTCAAAGAGATCATTCCTGGAGCTATCATCACGTCGGTATTGTGGATGTTAATTTCTTTAGGATTTTCTTTCTATGTAAGTAATTTCGGAAGTTATTCTGCCACATATGGAAGTTTAGGAGGGCTGATCATTTTAATGATCTGGTTCTTCCTGACTGGTCTAATATTGGTTGTCGGTGCAGAAATAAATGTAGTCTATCATCGGAAGAAGCACGGATTAAAAAGAAGACAAGATTCATGGTAAAAATTAAAAACAGCGACAGCAGATTTTACCGCTGTCGCTGTTTTTACGTTAGACCCCTCGTTTGTTTCCCCATAGCAAGGCATGAAGCTGGGGAAGGACGCGTACTTTATTCAGACCCGGAGACTCCATGACTTGATCTACCAGCCATTCATACTTGTTTAATAGTTTCATAGCAATAGCTTGATCATTTGTTTCTTCCAGATCATCGTTTCCTACCTGAACGTAGAAAGATATCCCAGGATAACGTCTATGAACGTATTCTGCATATGATAAATCCTCCTCATTAAAAATAACTACTTTCAAACTCGTGTGGAGGAGCCTGTCATTATCTTTCAGTTGGCTGATAATGTAGTCCAACTTCTCCCAATCCGTTTTCATATGGGAACTTGGTGGTTTTGGGGATATAGTAAGGTCATCAATAGCAAGAAACCAATCCTGCCAGCGGCTTCCTTGTGTTTCCAAGGCGACTTCTATACCTCGTTCTTTTAATAGACCAATCAATTGATCCAGATAAGGGAAGAGGGCAGGGTTACCTCCGGATATAGTTACATGGTCGAATTTATTGCCACCGGCTTGATCCAATACCTTTATTATTTCTTCCGCATCCATGCGCTTGATTTCCTCTTTGGCGCTTCCATCCCAGGTAAAGGCTGAATCACACCAGGAACAACTGTAATCACATCCGGCTGTCCGGACGAACATCGTTTTCCTGCCTATGACCATCCCTTCTCCCTGGATCGTTGGTCCAAAAATCTCCAAGACAGGGAGTTTAGTCATTTTCCATCCACTCCCGTCTTACTTCAGCAAAACTAGTCGGCGTTTCATATAGCTTGATGAACTCAACACGAGAGCCATCATTTTCTTTTGTGAGTGCATGGTCCATTTGCTCATATATCCAGACAACCATGTTTTCAGCTGTTGTGTTCATAGGAGGGAGCGTGTCATTCAGGTATCGATGATCCAAATGGATTTCAATTTGTTCTTTCCATATTTTCTTTATATCGCCAAAGTCTATCACTATACCGATATCATCCACATAACCGCTGATACCGAAGACAACTTTATACGTGTGCCCGTGGAGGTTTTTACACTTTCCTTCATAACAATGAAGGTGATGGGCAGCATCAAAGGTGAATTCCTTGCTGACCATGACCCGTTTGTTATGATACTTCAGCTCGTGGCGTTTGATATCCTCATCGATTTTCTGAAGTTTTTCTACGATCGTAAAACCATAATTGGAGAGTGTCATCAAACATCCGCTCCTTCACGCTGTTGTAGATACTTTTCAAGTCCCTGATTGCGTAGCTTGCAGGCCGGGCATTCTCCGCATCCGCTGCCAATTACGCCATTATAACAAGTCAACGTGTGATGGCGAACGAAGTCAAAAGCTTCGAGTTCATCTGCGAGCTGCCATGTTTCAGCTTTATCCAGCCACATTAGCGGTGTATGGATTACAAAAGAATCATCCATGGACAAGTTCAGCGTCACATTCAAGGATTTGATGAACACATCCCGACAGTCCGGATAGCCGCTGAAATCTGTTTCACATACCCCAGTGATAATATGTTTGGCCCCAATTTGCCGCGCAACAATTCCTGCGAATGATAAGAACAGCAGGTTACGGCCAGGAACGAAAGTAGAAGGGAGGGAGTCACCTTTGCCATCTTCCACTTCGATTTCTTTGTGGGTCAGTGCATTAGGAGAAAGCTGGCTTAATAAAGACATATCCAGGATTCTATGCTTTACATTAAGTTTTTCTGTAATTGCTTTTGCAACTTCCACTTCTTCTTCGTGGCGTTGATTATAATGAAAGGTGACAGCTTCTACTTCATCGAATTTCTCCAATGCCCAGAACAAGCATGTAGTGCTGTCCTGGCCACCGCTGAATATGACCACCGCTTTTTCTTTTTTCATAAAAAAATTCTCCTTTCCGTGAAAAAGAGAATTCTACTCACCCGTTACAAGCATAAAATAAACTAAAAAACCATACCTAAGGGATAGGTATAGTTCCATCCTTAGTTTTTTATAGAGGGTGTAGCTAGAACCTCTCCTGCGATAAAAACGCAGACTTTTATTAGATTTTTAACGTAAACAGTATAACAGAAGAAATGGTTCCTGTCATGATAAAAAATGCCAGGCCACTATTGGAATTCAGCTCGATTTCTTATATACTATAGGGGGTTAGCCGCCAGGGGAATACAATAGAGAAAGAGGCTTAAAAGAGAGAGATGAGCAAACGGCTAGAAAAGAAAAAGATTAAAGCTTTAGTTGCAGAGACATTGCGGAATATTCACATTCCACTCGATTTTCATCTTGAAAAGACAAATGTAAACATGATATATGATTTCATTCAAAACAAGCTGATAATTGATGTGGAACGGCTAAGAAAAGCCCGTAAAGAAATGAGAAAGCCGGTTACACTTGAAGCATACGTGCAGGCATTAGTACTGCATGAGACTGGACATTATTTAGATCAGGAGGCATTATGGGAGTCCGTTCAAAGAACAATTGAAATACATAAAAAGAAAAGGGAAGTCCCATATTTTGAACGGGCCAAAGACCTGGAGTTATTTCAATTGGATATCGAAGAACATGAGATGGACTACACATTTGAAGAAACCGCCTGGCGCAATGCTGCAAAATTGAACGAAAAATATGGTATTGTCGATGAAGAAAGCTTTGAGAACGTTAAATTCGAAAGTTTATTAAGCTATACAGCTGTCTATAACCGTGACTTATTGATTTATCAAAGTTTATTAAAAGAAGACTCTGGCAAACACCTGGCTGTCTAATAAAATCCCCCTGAACCATTCATAAGGTTCAGGGGGATTGTTCATGTTCAGGAGAGGGATGCAGACTTGCCAAGTTCACGGATTTCGTCTACTGCCTGCGGATTCTCCAGGGCACTTAAATCACCGGATGCTTCGTTGAGGTATGCAGATTTGATCGCTCTTCGCATCACTTTAGCATTCCTCGTTTTAGGGAGGTCAGAGACAACATGGACGACGTTTGGCGCCAATGCTTTCCCCAATTTATCATTCAGGTGATTTGAAATATCCTTAAGCAATGCATCGCTTTTTTCATAATCTGGTCGTAATACAACAAATCCCACGGCTTCCTGGCCTTTCACTTCATGGGGAACGCCGATTACACCAGCTTCCACCACTGCCTCATGTTCTACCAGGACTGATTCCACCTCAGAAGGACCAAGTCGTTTCCCGGCCACGTTCAATACATCATCCGAGCGGCCTGTAATCGTATAGAAGCCATCCTCGTCATGAATAACCCAGTCCCCATGCACCCAGGTATCTTTGAAGCGGCTCCAATAGGCTTTTTCGTAGCGGTCATTTTCTTTATAAAAGCCGTTTGTCATCCCCACCCAGGGCTGGCGGAGAACTAGCTCGCCGACATCATTTTTCACTGATTTCCCTTTTTCATCAAAAACACCAACGTCCATGCCAGGCAAAGCGGCGTTGAATGACACAGGATTGATCGGTTTAACCAGCACATTCCCGAAAATACCTCCGGAGATTTCCGTACCACCGGAATAATTAAAAATTGGAACCTTCGATTTTCCTGCATGTTCAAACAACCAGCGCCAAGGCTCCGGATTCCATGGTTCCCCTGTAGAGCCAATCATTTTTAATGACGAGAGATTATGTTTATTGATCCACTGCTCCCCATGTTTCATCAGGGAACGTACAAGCGTAGGGGAGATTCCCAGATGGGTCACCGTATACCGGTCGACGAGCTCCCAAAGCCTGTATGGTTCAGGGTAGTCAGGCGTTCCTTCAAACATGACGATCGACGCACCATTAACTAATCCTCCGTACACTAAGAAGGGCCCCATCATCCAGCCCATATCGGTATACCAGAAAAGCGTATCCTTGTCGGTCACATCCATACATATTCCTGCATCGAAGGCAGCCTTAATAGGAAATCCACCGTGTGTATGAAGGGCACCTTTTGGTTTTCCGGTTGTCCCGGAAGTATAAATGATCATATAAGGATCATGGGCATACGTCACTTTTGTTTTGTAATCGTTTTCATTTCTGAGCAGACGATTCCAGTCCACATGAAGATTGTCATCCCAGTCGACAGCACGGTCTGCCCGATTGACCACCACCACATGCTGCAGGCTTGGAGATTCAGCGGCTGCACGATCAGCTTCCTCTTTCATAGCAACCACTTTACCACGGCGGTAAAATCCATCAGCTGTTATGATCGCTTTTGCTTCGGAGGCATTAACCCTGGTTGCAATTGCTTCTGCTTTATAACCGGAGAAAGCGGGGGAGAAGATGGCACCAACTTTAGAGACAGCAAGCATGGCAATCAATGTTTCCGGAAGCATCGGCATATAGATGGTAACAACATCTTTTTCCTGTATCCCCAATCGTTCCAGACCATGGGCACAGGCATTTACTTTAGCATATAAGTCAGCAAAGGTGTATGTTTCGGTATCTCCATTGTCACCTTCCCAATATAAAGCAACTTTATTTTCAGTTGCTGGATTTAACGCCCATTTATCAAGCGCGTTATGAACGACATTCATTTTTCCACCAACAAACCAATCAGGATATTTAATTCCATTGGCAAGGTTAAGCGTCTCTTTATAGGGCTCATACCACTCCATATTCAATTCGTTTACCGCCTCATCCCAAAACCAGGCGATGTCTTCGATTGATTTTTGGTAAAAGTCATCATAAGAGTTGTATCCATGTTTTTGCATCCACTGATAAAGCCGTGTCGATTTTTTAAAGTCTTCTGCAGGTGTCCAGGCAGGTTGTTGTGTTTTCACAGTGATTCCTCCTTAAACCAAGAAAATTCAGAAAGTTCTACTTTTAATTATAACGGATTGTGTAATAATAAGAAACTTTCGTGTGGTAATTCCTGTTAAACAGGTAATATTAATAGTTGTGAGGTTTAATGATATTAAATGCCGGGGTATAGGGATAAGCGTGAAAGAAGCAAGTAATGTTTCTTTTACAAAAGTTTAACTAAGATATCATTACCAATTTTTCAGAAAACAATGTTATTCTATTATGGAGTAATGATTAGGACAAGGTAGTAGGAGGGAAATTATGCGAATTGTAGTAGCAGGGGGAGACGGTTTTTGTGGTTGGCCGACCGCATTGCACCTATCAAATCAAGGCCATGAAGTATCAATCGTTGATAACCTATCACGCAGAAAATGGGACGATGAACTTCATTCTAATTCAGTAACACCAATTGCTTCCTTAGAAGACAGAGTAGAAAAATGGAAGGAACTTACCGGCAAAGAAATTAAAACCTTCATTGGGGATCTTAATCATTATGATTTCCTCCGTGAAGTTTTCAGGCAGACAGAACCAGAGGCATTTGTTCATTTTGCCGAGCAGCGTTCTGCTCCTTATTCCATGATTGACCGTGAACATGCTGTATTCACACAACAGAATAATGTAATCGGTAATTTGAATGTACTGTACGCGATTAAAGAATTAGCCCCTGAGTGTCATTTAATTAAACTAGGGACAATGGGGGAATATGGAGCACCTAACATTGACATTGAAGAAGGATATATAGAAATAGAACATAACGGACGTAAAGATGTCCTGCCATATCCAAAACAGCCTGGTTCTTTCTATCATCTATCAAAGGTACATGACAGCCACAATATTATGTTTGCCTGTAAAATATGGGGAATCCGTGCGACTGACTTAAACCAGGGGATCGTTTATGGTCTACATACAAACGAAACCAAAATGGATCCGATGCTGGTCAATCGCGTGGATTATGATGGTGTGTTTGGTACTGCCTTGAACCGTTTTCTGATCCAGGCAGCTACCGGTCATGACTTGACGGTGTATGGTTCAGGAAAGCAGACAAGGTCATTCCTTAACATCGAGGATACAGTGCGTTGTGTACAAATTGCAGCAGAAAATCCTGCTGATAAAGGGGAGTTCCGGGTATTCAACCAATTCACCGAATACTTCTCGGTTAAAGAACTGGCTGATAAAGTTCAAAAAATAGCGAAAGAAAAAGGCTTGAAGACAGAAATTGCTTATCTGGAAAACCCACGCATTGAACCGGAAGACCATTACTATCACGCTGTAAACACGAGACTTCGCGAACTGGGGCTGGAGCCGCATTTATTGACGGACGAGGTACTGCATGATATTTTACAGACAGTAATTGAGCATAAAGATCGAGTAATCAAAGAGAACGTACTACCATCCATTACCTGGAAGTAAGGAGCAGCCGTTTTGAAAATCGCAATCATAACTGAAACATTCCTGCCCTCCACAGATGGAGTGGTGACTAGACTGAAAGAAGCAATCAAACACTTACAAAAAGAAAATAATGAAGTCATAGTTATCGCCCCTGACCTTGGCGTCACGGAATATGAAGGTGCGATTGTGGAAGGAGTCAAAACGACCAGGATGCCTTTTTACAGGTCACGGGAGTTTTCGATGCCACAAAGAAAGGTGAAGGATCTTTTAATGAAACACGAGCCGGACCTGGTTCATGTGGTGAACCCTGCTCTGGTTGGTGTATCTGGTGTGTATTATGCCAGTAAATTAGGTTATCCATTGTTAGCTTCCTATCATACTCATGTGCCGAAATATCTTGATTACTATCGACTATATCCGTTCAAACCATTAGTATGGTGGTATTTCAAAAAACTCCATAGTTATGCTGATTTGAATTTATGCACCTCTAAAGCAATCCAGCAAGAACTGATGGAGAAAAAGATTCCAAATGTCCATGTATGGGACAGAGGAGTTGCAATTGACAAATACCATCCCGACTATCAGGATACTGATATGCGCGAACGTCTTTCAGGAGGCAAACCGGAAAATACACTATTAGTATTTGTCGGTAGATTAGCTCCTGAAAAGGAAATCCACAAGCTTAAGCCGTTGTTGGATAAACGAAATGACATATCTTTAGCAATTGTTGGTGATGGTCCAGTACGGGATCAGCTGGAGAAAACTTTCAAAGGTACCTATACGACGTTCGCCGGTTTCCTTCATGGGGAAGAATTATCCCAGGCATTTGCATCAGGAGATGCTTTTATCTTTCCATCGGTTACAGAAACATTAGGATTAGTCATTTTAGAAGCGATGGCATCAGGACTACCGGTTATTGCGGCTAAGAGCGGGCCGACGATGGAGCAGGTAGAGGATGGACGCACTGGTCTGCTTTTTGAGAATGAGAACACGGAAAGCCTGATAACAGCCATCGAGAAAATCGAAGATCCCGAATTGCATAAGCGATTGAGTGAAAATGCAAAAAAAGAAGCTGAAAAATTCAGTTGGCAGAAGCCTTCGGAGCAGATTTTAGAATTCTATTATCAAACAGTTAGAGAGCATCAGAAAAGCCAGGTAAATGCTCCAAAAAAGAGCAAACTTAACGTATCTGAATAAAACAAATGTTTATTCCGCTGGCCGGATATACCAATTCCGGTCAGCTTTTATTTGGTGAAGTTTTGTCGAAATATGTCTGTAGTTACGCAAAGTAGAAATAGGAGGGAGGAGCCGATCATCCATAGAAAGCTATAAGGCTATTCTGTACATAAATGTAGTTTTAGCAGCGAAAAAAAACAAAAAACATAAACCGACGAGCAATAACCAGGGATAAAATCATAGAACATTCTCACTTCCAACTTAGTAGCAACTCCGAAACATAAATTCAAAACATTATCTTTAACGCAAGTAAAAATCCTTGACAGGAAACTTAAAAAAGAAGCTGGAAAAAAAGAAAAACCTCACAGCAAAAACTAGCATACTAAAAAGGATCTGGTTGTGCAAACATATCTTAGATCCAGCCAAAGGAAAAACGGTGAGAGTGTAATTAGAGATGCTAAAAATTTAATCTCAAGTGAATTAAATAAATTGATTCAGAAAATAAATAGTATTGATAAAAGAAGAAAAAAATGCCGTAAAATAATATGGAATTAAGTATTTAATTTCATTTTCTATCTCAATATCTTAAGTATACTTGGTGATTGAGACATAAAATGTTATTTTGATATAACTTCCGATAATAAGTATTATGTAAACTAAGAAAATGAAAAAGTATCCATAGTTACTATCCCCTGGTTTCTATATAACTTTCAGTAAAAATATCCTCCTCTATAATCCCAATCATTTTATGGATAATAACTTCGTATAAAATACCACCGGAACTATATTTATGATCTAGGTTATTTCTGATAAGGTCATCATTCCCTTAATAAATTCTCTGTATAAATAATAAGGACGAATGCCTATGCAATTTCGTCCTTATATGATTATTTTACTCGCGTATTTACTTATAGAGATTTTCTCTTTCTCTTAATCCGTATTCTTTCTGCTTCCCGTCTCTTGCTTATAGGATTGAAACGTTCTTTAAACCTTTCTATATCCGTTTGATAATTATTTGTGTGAGACCCTGTCATTGTGCTGCATGTGCAAGATTTATTCCTATTCACACGGCTTCCCCTCGACTCATGGTGAGGTCTCTGAGTGGCTTTTTTCTTGTTAGCATTAATCATTGGACTGGAATTGATTTCTTTGACAACCCTGTCTAAGAGGCTATTGGATTGCCGAGTATTTTGTTTCTTTTTTGCAAAATTTGATGGAAAAGCTTTTCTTCCTGCTTGAGAATTTACCTGTTCATTCTTTTGATCAGGAGTTACTTCATTTGTTGTATTTCTTTCCGAAGTACTGGAACTGCTATCTGGCGTCTCCGAACTGTGTTCTTCAACTTCAAAATTAGCATCCACATTAATTTTAGGAAACGGCCGGTATACCTTTTCAGTTTCCGTATTTTCTAAATCCTTTTTGGCAGTGATGGTTTTATCAGGTTCTTTACTTGGAAGGTTATAATCGATCATCTCATATTCTCCAAATGGCATGTTCTTTACTTCATCCCAAACAGTTGAAATATTACTGACTACCCGATCCCAGGTGTAATGTTTTTCAGCGAGGGAACGGCCATACCTTCCCATTTCTTTCCCCTTATCTGGATTGTTCAGCAGGTAAGACAGGTGTTCAACAAACTCCCCTGAATCTTCCGGATTTTCGACTACAATACCATTCTGATAAGGTTCGATTACTTCTGTATTCCCTCCCCGGTCAGTTGTGACAATCGGCAAAGCTGCAGCCATCGCCTCATAATGCACACGGGCAAGTGGCTCCTGCCATTGCGAAGTACAAACAAAGATATCCGAGGCAACAAACCATTCCTGAATTTTGTCTGGAGAGACGAAACCTGTTTGGATCACCGGAATCGGCAGTCTTTCTGCAAGGGCGCGAACGTAAGCAATATAATCCGTCACCGAGTTATCACTGAACCATTTACTCCCCATAACAACTAAAGCTATATCCTCATGGTTTTCGGCTAAATCAGGAATTGCGCGGATCAGTACGTCGATTCCCTTATTAGGTGAGAGCCGTCCGGCGTACAAAATAACTTTTTTGGAAGTGAGATTATGCTCATTACGAATTCTAGTTCTTAATTCTTGCGCCTCGGATGAGTAGGATGGAACAAAGCGATCCAGGTCCACTCCGGAATATATGGTTTGAAGTTTTGATTCAGCTTCAGGAAAGAAATGGGCAATTGTTCGGCCGATGTAATTACTTATCGTAATTATTTTATCTACATTCTTGACAACAATGGTCCCTTCTTCCGGATCGAGTTTTTCTGGTTTGAACATATCATTATGCATACTTAAAATGATTTTGGAATCCGGAGCTAATGCACGGACAGCATTTACGAGTCGGGGGCGATTAAAAATGTGGATCAAATCGTATTGTTCAGCGGATGCCTTCAGGAATTCGACTACATTATCACGATAAATATCTAACTGACCCCCTTCTATCCTGCAATAGCGGATGTCATCCTGTATTTCATCGTCTGGAAGTGAATCATCACTTCTTCCCAGTACGGTAATTTGATGGTTCTTCTTCAAGTCAGGTAATGCCCCAGCAATATACGTCTGAATCGCTCCTCCTTTGATCGGGGGAACTGGCAATTTTTCGGTACAAATAATTAAAACTTTCATTTAAGTGATAAGCCTCCTTTCCTGTCTTTCGCTAATTCATCCAATACTGGCCATTTTGTTTTTTCCAATTCATTAATAAACTGTAGTTGCTGATTGAATTCTTCTGTCATAAAAGTAGTCGGAGAGTATACGATTGGCTTGAGCTCTTTATAAAAAGAGTTCGGCAGCGATAAGTCGATGAGCAGCATTTCATATTCTTCATCAGAAATTGGATTTGCTGTGTTGTAGGATTGTATCATCTCCCGAATATAATCAGCATCCCACTTTCCTATAGCATCCATTCGGTCGATAATCAGCTTCCTTAAGTCGCGAATAGCAATATCAAAAGATACACCATCAAGGTCAATTACCCACATTAATGGAACCAGACTGCGCCCCTTATCTTATACCAAACCAAAACCATTACTTCCCGTTTCTAATCGTCCAGTCATCAGCTATGGCCTGGAACAACTGGCTAAAATGGGCATTAAAGATATCGGTCTCGTTATCCAGCCACAGCAAGAAGAAATCTTCCATGAACATTTATATGCTTATGCAGAAAAAAAGAACCTGAGACTTCACTATATTCCTCAACATCGCCCATGCAGTGGCACAAGCAGAAGATTTCCTGGGGTCTGACTCGTTTGTACTATTATTGGGCGATAACTTGATTGATGATTCATTACAAAAATTAAAAGACTCCTTCCAACAAACATCTGCACACGGCACAGTATTAGTGACAAAAGTCAGTAAACCACAAGACTACGGTATAGCAGATATCAAAGACAATATGATTGTCCGGGTAGAAGAAAAACCGGTAAAGCCAAAATCAAATCTCGCTGTCATAGGAGCCTATATTTTCAAGTCTTCTATTTTCAATGCAATCCACTCGATAACCCCTTCTGCAAGAGGAGAGTATGAAATCACGGATGCCATTCAATGGATGATCGACCATCAATACGATATCAATTATGTAAAAACTACTAAACCAACGTTTGACGTCGGAACAATTGATCGCTGGCTCAAAGCAAACCAGTGGATGCTCAAACAGCATGGGATTTCAACAGACGCTGAGTTTCTTGATGAAAAACCTAATAATAATGTAATTATACCGCCGGTAGTAATCGGAGATAACTGCACCATCGAAGATTCAGTAATCGGTCCCTATGTATCGATTGAAGCCAATACGATCATTAAAAAAAGCATAGTTAGAAACAGTATCATTTTAAAAGGTTGTCATATCGAAAACATGCCCTATGAAATCACAGACAGTATATTAGGCGAAAGAACCAAACTGTTCGGCAAGTATATGAATGATAATACCATCCAAGTGGTCTTTGGAGATGAATCTAAATTCTTCCTTTCCAGCGATAAGGAATCAAAAGATAAGGGGTCTGAGTGAGATTGATTTCGTGTAACTCCCACTCCCGGACATTCCAGGGACGTCACTACCTTGAGAAGTGAGGTGAAACTATGATACTGGTTACTGGAGCGGCTGGATTTATTGGTTTTCATCTATCTAAACAGCTGCTGAGCAATGGCCAAACAGTCATTGGTATTGATAATATGAACGATTACTACAGTGTGGAATTGAAAAAAGATCGCCTGAGATTATTAAACCATAGTAACTTTAAGTTTGAACAAATCGACCGCGAAGATAGAAACGCTATCACGCAGCTTTTTGAAAAATACAAACCTTCCATCGTCATTGACCTGGCTGCCCAAGCCGGGGTACGTTACAGCCTGGAGAACCCATATGCTTATATCAATTCTAATATCGTCGGATTCATCAACATACTAGAAGCATGCCGCCATCATCAGGTCGAGCACCTGATTTACGCTTCCTCGAGCTCTGTGTACGGGGCAAACAAAAAAATGCCCTTTTCTGTAGAAGATAATGTTGATCATCCCGTCAGTTTATATGCTGCCACAAAAAAAGCAAACGAATTAATGGCGCATACCTACAGTCATCTCTATGGTTTGCCAACAACTGGTCTTCGTTTCTTCACGGTATACGGGCCATGGGGACGACCTGATATGGCACTCTTCCGCTTTACTAAAGCTATTCTAGAAGGAAAACCAATAGAAGTATATAATAACGGGAATATGCAGCGAGACTTCACTTACATTGATGATATTGTCGAAGGAATCATCCGGCTGCTCGATAAAACACCTAGTCCTGACCCGGAATGGGAGGATAAAACTCCCGCTCCAGGAAGGAGCCACGCTCCCTATAAGATTTACAATATTGGTAACAATCAACCCGTCAGGCTCCTGGATTTTATCACAGCGATAGAAAACAAACTTGGCATAAAAGCCCACAAAAATTTTCTTCCCATGCAGCCCGGAGATGTACCCGCCACATACGCCGATGTAGAGGATTTAATGAGAGACGTTGGATATAAACCAAACACGTCCATTGCAGAGGGTGTCGGCAAGTTCATCGATTGGTATAAATCTTATTACGGGAACGCTTAGAATATTGAACCAAGAGAAAGCTTTTTCAGCTTTCTCTTCGTTTCTATAACAGTATTTTAGTAGTCGACAGCACCCAATTAATCTTCCACTATAGCGCGTGGAATAACATCGCTCTTTTCGATACGTTCTGTTTGTAATATCCGATATCCTTTCCTCTCTAGTTTATCGAACAGTTCATTTAACAGACCTTCATTGACATTAGAAACAGCTATACATAGACGCCTGACAACTTTACTTCCGTCATCATCCATAGTCATTAATCCCTCGATATTAATACCACGTTTATTCAACGATTTCGTTAACTCTGCTACTGCACCTTGTTTTTCCGGTGATACGATGGTAATGATATACTCACCTGATTGAAGCCCGAACGATTGTTCTAACACATCAAACACTTTGTTGTGCGTAAGAATTCCGACAAAGTTCTTCCACTCATCCAGTACAGCGATAAAAGGAAGAGCCTTAACCTGTAGCATTGCCTGCGGAAATGAGGTTTCTTCAAATACAAAAGTATCCATATTATCTAGAAATTTTGTGATTTTCCTGTTGTCATTTGGTGTTTTTCGACTTCTGAAACACTCATTCTCATGACTTTCAATTCTTGAACGAAATAGCATGCCCTGATATTTTCCCCTATCATCGATTACAGGGATGCATCGATAGCCACTTTCATCGAGCTTCTGTTTAGCTTCCTTGATTGTTGCTTCTGCATGGATGGTTACGACATGATGTTTCGGTATAATATTATTTTTAACTAACATCTCATCCCTCCTCCCCTCCATTTTATTCCGAAGTTTATTTTTCATAACCTCTCATGCTTTAATACTGGAACGGATAAAGTTTTCATTAAAAATAGTTCGGGAACACTATAGTAGATAATCGTGTAAGGTGGAGGTTCAACATGTTATTTTTTAAAAGTTGGTCCAGCGTTTTTGACATAATCATAATGGCTGTTATTTTATATCCCTCACTGATTTTGTTGTTGCGTATCTCTGGTAAGCGAACACTGTCAAAAATGAACATGTTTGATCTTGTCATTACAGTTGCTTTAGGTTCAACGGTAGCTACGATACTGCTATCATCTACTGTAACCTTCGTTGATGGAATTACCGCACTAGCCATGTTGATATTGCTTCAGTTCATCGTAACTTGGCTAGGTGTCCGTTCAAGAGCATTCCATTCATTAATTAAAGGGGAACCTCAATTACTCTATTACAATGGCAACTATATAGAATCTGCGTTAAAGAAAGAACGTATCAACCGTGATGAAATAAAACAGGCACTTAGAGCACAAGGCATTGCTTCCTTTAGTCATGTTGAAGCCATCGTGTTAGAAACAGATGGCTCACTTTCCGTAGTAAAGAAAAACAATCAAACTCATGAATTTCATTCTTTATCGGATGTGGAAGGAATACATCATGAAAATTAACCACAAAAAAAGTACACCCGATTAGGTGTACTTTTTGTTATTTTGCTTCTGCTGCTTTTTTCTTACGTTCTTTTTTCACTTGTTTGCTGCGTAATTGGCCACATGCTGCATCAATGTCCGTTCCATTTTCATGACGAATCACACAGTTGATGCCGTTTTTCTTCAACGTATCATAAAAACCTAAAATCGCTTCTTTTTCACTGCGCTGATAGGAATGGTCATCAACTGGATTGTACGGTATCAAGTTGACATAAGATAAATGCCGTTTATCTTTCAACAGTTCAGCCAGCTCTTTCGCTTCTTTCTGATGATCATTGACATCTCGAAGCATGATATATTCAAAAGTGATTCTGCGATTGGTCTTCTCCAAGTAGTAATCAATGGCAGGCATTAATTTATCCAGTGGATAAGCTTTGTTTACCTTCATGATACGTGTACGCAGCTCGTCATTGGGTGCGTGCAGAGAAAGAGCAAGGTTTACTTGTGTATCTTCATCAGCGAATTGATAAATTTTATCTGCTAAACCGCTGGTAGAAACGGTGATTTTTCTAGCACCGATTGCAAGCCCCTTTTGGGAGTTGACGGTACGGATGAAATCCATCGTGTGATCGTAGTTATCGAACGGTTCACCGATACCCATAACAACAATATGACTGACTCGGTCCCCTTGCCCCTTATCATCCAGGGCATGCTGTACATTCATGATTTGTTCGACGATTTCACCACTGGTAAGATCGCGGCTTTTCTTCAAAAGACCACTTGCACAGAAGGAACAGCCGATATTACAGCCAACCTGAGTCGTTACACACACAGATAAGCCATAATGAAAACGCATCAGGACAGTTTCGATCACATTACCATCCTGCAGCTTGAATAGGAACTTGATTGTTCCGTCAGACGATTCCTGCTTCACTTCTTCGCGCAAAGTCTGACTCACAAAATTTTCTTCCAATAGCTGAATGCAATCCTTGTTGACATTGTGCATTTCAGAAAAGCTTTTTACTCGTTTGTTATATAGCCAGTCCCAAACCTGTGATGCACGAAACTTTTTATGTCCGTGTTCCATCAGCCAGTCAGTCAACTGATCAAATGTCATACCATATATAGACTGTTTCATTTATAACCCTCATTTCAATTTTAACCATTCATTCCTACAATACTAGAAGTGTTACCATTTAGCAACAGTTTAATCAGCTTATCCCTTTTATCAGAAGAATTATTAATCTGTTTGGCGACATATTATCTTTTTAAATTAAAAGAGGCTGGGACAAAACCCAGTAATTTAAACAGAAAGTGGTCCGCATCATTTTGATGCGGACCACTCTTTTTATGGTTTTCTTTTATTTTAATAAGAATATAAGGACAACCTCTGATAAAATTAAAGT